>CABSLQ010000035.1 GCA_902478605.1 uncultured Oscillospiraceae bacterium | reverse complement strand
AAGAATTCTACGTTTGTGCATATTGCTATTCGCTAAAAAGTTTTTTGACACTCTGAGCCCACGCCGTTTCGGCGTGGGCTTTTTGTATGGCATATGGCCGGTATCCTTTTGTCGGCGGGCAGGGCCCTTCCGGCGGGTGCCCGTTCATGGGGCGCTGCGATACCCGCTTGATCAGGCGCCCGCCGTGGCTTCCGCCTTTTCTTTGGATTTTCTGGGGCCGAAATTTACCCGGTAGAACTCATCCGCCGGGGCGAACAGGAAGATTTTATGTTTGCCGCCCAAATGAATGGCCATGAGTATGCACATCAGGATACTGCACACGAGGCAGAAAAACATGTCTTCCATCGAATCCTTGACACCGTTGGCAATATCCTGCGCATCGTGGCCGAACAGCAGGAAGCCGGCGTACTCGATGAGTTCCCACAATACCGCGGTCATCTGGGCAAAGCAGAAGGAGAAGCCCACCGCCACGCCGCGGTTGCAGCCCATGCCTTTCGCCCGATCCTTGTCGAGATAGGTATATATGCACAGCCCCACGAGGGCGAACACGGCGCCGCTCAGGCCGTGCACCGCGTTGTCATACCAGCCGATGACGCTGTAAAGCTCAAGTGCTACCCCCAGGTTATAGGCCAGCAGGATAAACACCAGCAGCGTCATGTCGATGAGATAGGTGGGACGCAGCCGGAACAGCAGCCGATACAGCGGCGGGATAAGCAGGTAGAAAACACCGACAAAGCCCTTCCAGGCGACGCCGAAGCCACGGGCGGACAGCTGATAGCCGCCGACGACCAGGGCCGAGAGGAAGAAAAGCAGGATAATCACCCGGTTGGCCATTTGAAAGCGGGGAGATTGGGAAGCCATACAGACAACTCCTTTCCAAAGCCTATGCTTTTTATATTATGCGCCAACCGGGCGGTTCAGTCAAGAAGAAGACGGGAGATCGCGCGAAAAGTAGGGCTATGCGGCGGCCTGGAAGCTAAAATTTACCGCTTCGACGGTTGAAATACCCCCAAGCATATGGTATAATTTATCATCAAGCTCGATAACGGCCCGGTTTCCGGGTATAGTATAGAGAGATGCGGGACCGGCGGGTTCCGCAGCCGTTTTGAAAGGGTTGTTTACATGCAGAACCAACATCCATACCGCACCCATACCTGTGCGGACATTTCGGAAGCGGATATCGGCCGCGAGGTGCGCATCGCCGGCTGGGTGGAGAATATCCGCGATCACGGCGGCGTGCAGTTCCTCGATATCCGCGATCATTACGGGGTGGTGCAGGTCGTGGTGTACGACGAGGCGCTGCTCGCGGGCGTGGCGCGCGAATGCACCGTCACCGTTTCCGGCCCCGTCGTGAAGCGCAGCGAGGAGACGTATAACGACAAAATCGCCACCGGCACGGTGGAGGTGCGCGCCGCGTCGCTCACCGTGCTCGGCCGGGTGCAGAGCGCGCTGCCCTTTGAGGTGCCCGCTTCCACCGAGGTCAAGGAGGAGGTGCGGCTTAAATACCGCTTCCTCGATCTGCGCAACCGCAAGGTGCACGACAACATCGTGCTGCGCTCCCGGATCATTTCCCATCTGCGGCAGAAAATGACCGACATGGGCTTCCTCGAAATGCAGACGCCGATCCTCTCCGCCTCTTCGCCCGAGGGCGCGCGCGATTATCTGATTCCCAGCCGCAAGCATCACGGAAAGTTTTACGCTCTGCCACAGGCGCCGCAGATTTTCAAGCAGCTGCTCATGGTGTCCGGGTTTGATAAATATTTCCAGGTGGCGCCCTGCTTCCGCGACGAGGACGCGCGCGCCGATCGCTCCCCCGGCGAGTTTTATCAGCTGGATTTCGAAATGGCTTTCGCTACCCAGGAGGATGTGCTCGCCGTGGCGGAGGAGGTGCTGTACGACACCTTTACCGCTTTCACGGACAAGCCGGTGTCCCCGGCGCCCTTTAAGCGCATTCCCTATGCGGAATGCATGCTGAAATACGGCACCGACAAGCCGGATCTGCGCAACCCGCTGGAGATTATCGATATCAGCGACCTGTTTGTTTCCACCGATTTTGCGTCCTTCCGGGGCAAGACGGTGCGCGCCATCAACGTGCCCGGCGCCGCCTCCAAATCCAAGAGCTTTTTTGAAAACATGCTCAAGTTCGCCACCGAAATCGGCATGAAGGGCCTCGGCTATGTCAAGGTGACGGAGGAGATGACCTTCCAGGGGCCGATTGACAAATTCCTGTCCGACAGCGACCGGCAGGAGCTCATCGCCCGCGCGGGGCTGCAGCCCGGCTGCGTGCTCTATTTCATTGCGGACAGTGCCGAAATGGCGCCAAAGCTCGCGGGACAGATCCGCACCGAGGTGGCCCGCCGCATGGACCTCATCGACGAGGACCGGTTCGAGATGTGCTTCGTGGTGGACTTCCCGATGTACGAGACGGACGAGGAGACGGGCAAGCTCATCTTCACCCACAACCCCTTCTCCATGCCGCAGGGCGGGCTGGAGGCGCTGGAAAACCAGGATCCGCACGATATCCTCGCCTATCAGTACGATATCGTGTGCAACGGCGTGGAGCTGTCTTCCGGCGCGGTGCGCAACCACGATCTCGACATTATGGTCAAGGCATTTGCCCTTGCCGGTTATACGGAGGAGGATTTACAGCGGAAATTTTCCGCTCTGTATAACGCGTTTAAGTTCGGCGCGCCGCCTCACGCGGGCATGGCGCCCGGCATTGACCGCATGGTCATGCTGCTGACTGGGGAGCAGAACATCCGCGAGGTCATCGCCTTCCCGATGAACTCCAACGCGCAGGATCTGCTGCTCGGCGCCCCCTGCGAGGTGACGGAACAGCAGCTGCGTGAAGTGCACATCAAAATCCGCTGATGTATCGCGCGGGGGCGGGGCGCCCCCGCGCGCATTTGTATAAGGAGGACGCGCATGGTAACCCGAGAAGACGTGCTGAAAATCGCCAGGCTGGCCAAGCTGTCCGTTCCGGAGGAGGAGCTGGACGCCCTGACGGAAGCGATGGGGGAGATCATTTCCTTTGCGGACACGATCAACGCGGCGGACAGCTCCGCCGTGGAGTTTGACAACATCAACCGTCTGGAAAACGCATTCCGGGAGGACGAGGTGATCCCCTCCTATCCCCGTGAGGCCATTCTCGCCAATGTGAACGGCGGCGAGGACGGGTTTTTCCCCGTCAAAAAACGGCAGTAGAAGGGGGAGACGAAAGATGGCAACCATACGGGAATGGCACGATCGGCTGGCGGCGAAGGAAATTTCCTGCGCCGAGCTGACCGATATATATTTGCAGGCGATTGCGCGCGACAACGGGGCGCTCAATGCCTATGTCCATGTCACCGAGGAGACGGCGCGTGCTGCCGCGCGGGCGGTGGATGACCGAATCGCGCGCGGGGAGGAACTGGCCCCTCTCGAGGGCATTCCGATGACCCTGAAGGACAATATATCCACCGATGGCATCCCCACCACCTGCTGTTCCAGAATTCTGGAGGGGTATGTGCCGATATACGACGCCACGGTGTGGAAGCTGCTCCGGGAGCAGGGGGCCGTGCTGCTGGGCAAGACCAACATGGACGAGTTCGCGATGGGCTCCTCCTGTGAGACCTCCTGCTTCGGCGGGGCCAAAAATCCGCACAGCCTGAAGCACGTCGCGGGCGGCAGCTCGGGCGGCGTGGCGTCGGCGGTGGGCGGCCGGCTGGCTGTTTACGGCCTCGGTTCGGATACGGGCGGCTCCATCCGGCAGCCGGCGAGCTTCTGCGGCATCGTGGGGCTCAAGCCCACGTACGGCGCGGTGTCCCGCTTTGGCCTGATAGCCTACGCGTCCAGCTTCGATCAGATCGGGCCGATCGCCTCCACCGTGGAGGACGCGGCGCTCGTCTACGATGCGATTGCGGCATACGATCCGATGGATTCCACCTCCCGCGGGCGGGTGAACCCGCCCACGGCGCCCGGTCTCGGCGCGGATATCCGCGGCATGAAGATTGGGGTGGCGAAAGAGTACATGGAGGGGCTGCGCCCCGAGGTGCTGGCCGCGGTGGAAGGCGCCCTGCAGGTATACGAGTCGCTGGGCGCCGTGATCGTGCATTTCGATTTGCCCGAGCTGAAGTATGCGCTGCCGGTGTATTATATTCTGGCGTGCGCGGAGGCCTCCTCCAATCTGGGGCGGTACGACGGCATTCGGTACGGGTACCGCGCGCCGCATTACGACGACATCAACGACATGATCTGCAAAACGCGCAGCGAGGGCTTCGGCGAGGAGGTCAAGCGGCGCATCCTGCTGGGCACCTATGTGCTCAGCTCGGGGTACTACGACGCCTACTACAAAAAGGCGCATAACCTGCGCGGTGCCATTGTGGAGGCGTTCTCACGGGCGTTTGCTGCCTGTGATGTGATTCTCGCGCCGACGGTGCCCATGACGGCGTTTGAGGAGAATGTCAGCGCGAAGGATCCCATCGAAACCTATATGACCGATATCTGCACCGTGCCGGTCAACATCGCCGGCCTTCCCGCCGTGTCGCTGCCCTGCGGTATGGACGCGGCCGGCCTGCCCATCGGCATGCAGCTCATCGGCAACCATTTTGAAGAGGGCCGCATTCTGAATGCGGCGTATCAGTACGAGCGGGCGGCGGGCGAGCTGCTCCGCCCGGTATCCCTGGGGGTGAGCGCATGAAATACGAAATGGTAGCGGGGCTGGAAACCCATATCGAGCTGTCCACCAAAACCAAGATTTTCTGCGGCTGCACCACCGCCTTCGGCAGCGAGCCGAACACCCACTGCTGCCCCATATGCATCGGGCTGCCCGGCACACTGCCCAAGCTCAACCGCGAGGTGGTGCACTACGCCATGATGGCGGGGCTGGTGACCAACTGCACCATCAACACGGTGTCCAAGATGGACCGCAAGAACTATGTGTATCCCGATCTGCCCAAGGCGTACCAGATTTCCCAGTATGACAAGCCGCTGTGCGAGCACGGGTATATCGAGCTGTCCTCGGGCAAACGCATCCGCATCACCCGCATCCATATTGAGGAGGACGCGGGCAAGCTGGTGCATACCCGGGGGGATACCTTTGTGGACTATAACCGGGGCGGCGTGCCGCTCATCGAAATCGTGACCGAGCCGGATATCCGCAGCGTGGAGGAGATCCGGGAATATCTCGAAAAGCTGCAGCTGATGATGAAATACATCGGCGTGTCCGACTGCAAAATGCAGGAGGGGTCGATGCGCTGCGACGTGAACGTGTCGGTGCGCCCGGCGGGCTCCGATGTGCTCGGCACCCGCACGGAAATCAAGAATATGAACTCCTTCACCTTTATCGAAAAGGCGGTGGCGTACGAGGTGGACCGCCAGATCGATCTCATCGAGAGCGGCGAGGAGGTCATACAGGAAACCCGCCGGTACGACGACGCGCTGGACATCACCGAGAGCATGCGCGGCAAGGAGGATGCGGACGATTACCGCTATTTCCGCGAGCCGGATCTCGTGACCATCGCCACCACGCCGGAGGAGATCGAGGCTGTCCGCGCCGCCCTGCCCGAGCTGCCCGACAGCCGGCTGGCGCGGTATACGCAGGAGTGGGGGATTCCCGCCGCGGACGCGGGGCTTATCGTCAAATACCGCAAGGTCGCGGAGTATTTTGAAGAGGCGGCGCAGGGCGTCACCCCCAAGACGGTATCCAACTTCATCATCGGGCAGATATTCCGCCGCCTGGTGACCGATGCGGACAAGGAAGCGTGTGAAATCGCCATACCCGCTTCGTATCTGAACGAGCTGGTGCGGCTCATCGACGACGGCAAGCTGCGGATGAATCTGGCGAAATCCACGCTGGAGAAGATGCTGGATACCGGCAAGCCGGTGGGTGAGCTGGTCAGCGAGGAGGATATGGCCGGGATCGATGAAGGCGCGCTGGCCGCCCTGTGCGACCAGGTCATCGCCGAAAACCCGAATGCCGTCAAGGACTACCGTGCCGGCAAGGAGAAGGCGCTCAAGGCGCTGGTCGGCGGCATTATGCGCGCCACGCGGGGCAGCGCGGACGCCGTGCTGGCGGAAAAGATGCTCAAAGACAAGCTGCAATAACAAAAAGAAGGGGCCGCCGTCCGATTGGACGGCGGCCCCGAGATGTTTTTAAGAGGTGGAATGGCGTCACCCAACGACGGCAACCATCGGGCGGACCTCGCTGGATCTATTTCTCTTCTGGTGGATGCTCTTCGTAATAAGCATCCACATCAAAATTCTCATCGTATTCGTCATTATCATCCGGAACATGGCGTTTGTCGTAAAGCCTGGCGGAGAAAAACCAGAAAATCGTTCCAAGGTAGAAAGCACACCAAAGAATGACGGCCTTTTCTCTCAGCGGCGTAGCCATGATCAATATGACGGTCAGGATAAAGCTAACAGCCAGGACGATACAGAGCTGTTTAATTCGCTTCACGAAATATTTACCCCCGCGCCAGCTTGACGATGCGATCGTAAGCGAATTCCAGTTCTTCCAGCGAGCAGTGATCCTGTACAAAGTGGGTGGTGCAGCAGATCCAGCGTTTGCCTTGGAGCAGGCCGAACACCCGGCGGATTTCCTTTTCCAGCCGGTCGTAGTCGCCGAAGCCGAGCAGCGTCTGGATACAGATGCCGCCCATGATGGCAAATTTATCGGCGTATTGTTCGAGAAACAGGGAATACGGCATACCGGCCGCCTCCTGCCAGGGATGCACCACGTGAAAGCCCAGATCGCATACCCCGTCGAGCACCGACTGGATACAGCCGTCCGAGTGGAGGCTGAGGAAGCAGCCGGCCTTTTTCACCGCGTCCGCCGTTATCTTATGATACGGGTAAATGGTATCCCACCACATTTGCGGGCTGAACAGCAGGGCATTCTGCGAGCCCCAGTCGTCCGATACGTGGATCATGTCCACGCCAAGCTCGATGGCATTGAGGGCAAACTGGCGGTTCCACTCCGCCTGCCGGCGATACACCTCGCGCAGCTCGTCGGGATAAAGCGCCATATACAGCAGATGGTTTTCGATGCCGAAGGGGGCGTTGAGGCATTCGAAGATGCCGTTGGTCTGCAGATAGCAAAACCGATCGCGCGCCCGGTGGTGCCGCAGGCTGGCCACGATATCGGCGTAATCGGCCATATCGTTCACCGGATTGAGGGGATAGGACAGGAGCAGCTCGGGCGTGATTTCTTCGCCGGCGGCCTGGCGATCGTAGATTTCCTGCGCATAGGGTGTCGGTCCGCCGAAGATATGGGCCAAATCGTAACCGTAGTGATCCTCAAAGGCGGCAACGCTTCCGTATTTGGCGGAAATCGGTTCGCGCAGATTGGCCTCGACCCAGCCGTAAACGGGTGTGCGGCCCGGATTTTCTCCCCGGATGGTTTGGATAACCAGCTCGCGCGACGTCATGATGCGCTCTCTCCTTTATCACATGAAGTGGGTACCCTCAGTATAACAGAGCGAGCTAAAAAAACAAGGCTTAAAAAAGAATTGCGGGCTGCATGGTCAGCGAAGGGGCGTTCCTCTTTCCGACGCACCGCCTTCGGTTTCATAAGGCCAATAAAGGATGCCGCCGAAATCGTATACCTGCGTATAACCCAAGGCGACCAATTTGTCCGCTGCCTGCCGGCTGCGCTCGCCGGTGCGGCAATACAGAAGCAGAACCGCATTTTTGTCGCGCAGCGAGGGCGGGGGTTCCTGCCCTATAGTCTCCAACGGAATGTTGACGGCCCCCGGAATATGCTCGTTGGTATAGTCTTCGGCTTCCCGCACATCCACCACCACGGCATTTCCCTCTTCCATCCGGGCTTTGGCCTCATAACAGGAAAGCGTATGGTATACGGCGGATGCGGTGCGCCCCTCATTATCCGCCGCTTTTTCCTGCGCGTCACAGCCCGTAAGCCAAATGAGCGCCAGCATACATACAACGAGCCGCTGCCTTTTCTTCATACGTACCGGTCCCTTCCTTCCTACATCTCCCACCTGCATGTTGTTCCGGCCTTAGTATGACGATTTTGCAGGAAGGTTATGAAGGAAAGACAGATCCTTATTAAGGAAACCGCTTGACAAGAACACCATTCGCCTTTATAATTCGTATGCTAACAGTTTGCATGCGAATTATTTGCATACAAATCAACAGACTGTTGATACCGGAACGAGGTGTGCCGCATGAAACCATCCTTTTATTTATTGTTGACGCGGGCGTATCGTGCACAAAAAAACACGCTGCGGCCGGGCATGCCGGCCCTTGGGCTGTCCCCGGGACAGCCCAAGATACTCAACCGGCTGCTGGAGCGGGACGGCTGCATGCAGAAGGAACTGGCGGCTTTGTGCGATATCCAGCCGGCGACCGTGTCCAAAATGCTGGATACGATGGAGCAGAACGGGCTGATCCGCCGCGGCGGTGAGGGCGAGCGCCGGCGCGCCGCTTCGGTGAGCATCACCGAAAAGGGGCGCGAGGCCTACGCCGGATGGCAGGAGCTCTGCTCCGCCGTGGAGGCAAAGGGGCTGCAGGATTTTTCCGAAGAGGAAAAGGAGCGGTTTGGAGGGTATCTGCGGCGCCTGTACTTCAATCTGACCGGCCGGGATATTGACGGAACAAACGCTTAAAAAGCGGGAGGGTGGATATGCTCAGAGAATTCTGGGGCTATTTTGGCCGTTATAAAAAATATTTCATAATCAGTGTCGTCTGTGTGATTCTCGAAGGCGTGTTTGAGCTGATCATCCCGCTGCTCATGGCCAACATCATCGATGTCGGGGTCAAGAACCATGACACGGGATACATCTTGCAGAGGGGGGCGCTGATGGTTGCCTGTGCGCTGATTTCACTGGCGCTTGGCGCGGCGTATGCGCGCTTTGCCGCCTTGGCCGGGCAGGGCTTCGGCGCCGAGCTGCGCCGGGCGGAATACGAGAAGGTGCAGGCCTATTCCTTTTCCAATATCGATCGGTTTCACACCTCCTCGCTGGTCACCCGGCTGACAAACGATGTAACCGTGCTGCAGAATGCGATCTGCAACGGCATACGGCCGCTGGTACGCGGCCCGGTCATGCTGCTCATGGCGCTCACCATGTCGGTCCTGCTCAGCGCCCGGCTGGCACTGGTGTTTGCGGTCGCGATTCCGCTGCTGGCGGCCGGACTCTTCTGTATTCTGCGGTCGCTGCGCCCGGCCTTCGGCCGCATGCAGCGGGCGCTGGATCGGGTCAACTCCGTCGTGCAGGAGAACCTGATGGCTATTCGGGTGGTCAAATCCTTTGTGCGCGGCGATCACGAAAGCGAGAAGTTTCGGGAGGTCAACGGGGAATTTCAGGAAAGCTCCACGCGCGCGTTTCATTTTGCGGCGCTGAACACGCCCTGCTTTCAGCTGGTGATGTATGCCACCATCGTGGCCATTCTGTGGTTCGGCGGCGGCATGATCATGGCCGGCACGCTGCAGGTCGGCAAGCTCACCGGCTTTTTGAGCTACGTGATGCAGATACTCAATTCCCTCATGATGATCTCGAATGTGTTCATGATGCTGACCCGGTCGATGACCTCCGCGGCGCGCATCCGCGAGGTGCTCGAAGAGGAGCCGGATATCCGGTCCGTCGAAGAGAACGGCGCGCGGGTACTGCGGGGCGAGATTGCCTTTGATCACGTGTATTTCAAGTATGCCGCGTCGGCGGAGGAATATGTCCTGTCGGATATTACGCTGCGTATTCAGGCGGGGCAGACGGTGGGGATCCTCGGCGGGACCGGTTCGGCCAAGACCTCGCTTGTGCAGCTGATTCCCCGGCTGTACGATGTGTCTGCCGGCCGCCTGACCATCGACGGACGGGATGTGCGGGAATATCCTCTGCGGCATCTGCGCGACGCGGTGGGCATGGTGCTGCAGAAGAACACGCTGTTTTCCGGCACCATCCGGGAGAACCTGCTGTGGGGGAATGAAGCGGCCGGGCAGGAGGAGCTGGACTGGGCCTGCCATATCGCCTGTGCGGACGAATTCATCCGCGCGCTGCCCGACGGCTATGAAACCCGGCTCGGCCAGGGCGGCGCCGGCGTTTCGGGCGGGCAGAAGCAGCGGCTCTGCATCGCGCGGGCACTGCTCAAGCATCCGCGGGTGCTGATTTTCGATGATTCCACCAGCGCGGTGGATACCGCCACCGAGGCGCTCATCCGGGAGCGGATGCAGGCTGAGCTGCGTGACACCACCAAGATCCTCATCGCGCAGCGCATCAGCTCCATCGAGGAAGCGGATCAAATCGTCGTATTGGATGAAGGGCGGATACAGGATGTGGGGACGCACAGCGAACTGCTCGCGCGCAGTGCCATTTACGCGGAAGTCTGCGCCACCCAGAAGAAAGGGGCGATGGTCTGATGCCTCCCCGGAATATGCGGCATGAAAAGCCAAAAAACCTGAAAGGGACGCTGCGCCATCTGGGTGCCTACCTGAACCGGCACATTCCCGTTTTGGTGCTCATCGCCCTGCTCGTGCTGTTCAGCGCGGGGGCCAACATTTACGGCACCTATCTGCTCGGGCCGGTGGTCAACGACTATGTGCTGCCCGGCGACGTGGCGGGGCTTATCCGTATGCTGGTGTTTATGGGCGTGATGTATTTGGCGGGGGTGGCCTGCACCTTCGGCTACTCCCAGCTGATGGTGATAACGGCGCAGAAAATCGTGCGTGAGCTGCGGGACGATTTGTTTGAACGGGTGCAGAAGCTCCCGCTGCGCTTTTTTGACTCCACCACGCACGGGGAGCTGATGAGCCGGTTCACCAACGACATTGATACCATTGCCGACGCGCTCAACAACAGCTTCACCGCCCTGGTACAGAACAGCGTGATGATCGTCGGTACGCTGCTGGTGCTGGTGATCCTCAACCCGCTGCTGGCCCTTATCGTGATCGTATCCTTCGCGGGCATGGCCCTCTTCCTACGGTACAGCAGCAAAAAGAGCCACACCTACTTTTCGGAACAGCAGACGCACTTGGGCAGCCTCAACGGCTTCATTGAGGAAAGCGTCGAGGGGCAGAAGGTGGTCAAGGTATTCAACCATGAACAGCCCAACCTTGAGGAGTTTGTGCGGCGCAACGAACAGCTGCGCCGCACGGCTACCAATGCGCTGACCTACTCGGGACTGATTGTGCCGGTGGTGGTGAGCCTGTCCTATTTCAATTATGCGCTGTGCGCCTGCATCGGCGGCTTCATGGCGATCGCAGGGGTTCTGGACGTGGGCAGCCTGGCCTCCTATCTCGTGTACGTGCGGCAGTCGGCCATGCCTATTAACCAGTTTTCCCAGCAGGTGAATATCGTCATGGCGGCGCTGGCCGGCGCGGAACGCATTTTTGCCGTCATGGAGGAGCCGCCCGAGGAAGATGCGGGCGACGTCACCCTGCGGCAAGACGGGGACGGCTGGACCTGGTGCTGCCCGGAAAAGGACGGCCAGACGCGGCTCGTGCCGCTGCGCGGGGACGTGCGGTTTCACGACGTGGTATTCGGGTACCGGCCGGATCATCCGGTGCTCGATCACGTGGATTTGTATGCCGAGCCGGGGCAGAAAATCGCCTTTGTGGGTTCCACCGGGGCGGGGAAGACCACCATTGCCAACCTGATCAACCGGTTTTACGACGTGGACGCGGGCAGCATCACCTATGACGGCATCGATGTGCGGCGGATCCGGAAGGACGATCTGCGCCGATCCATTTCGGTCGTGCTGCAGGATTCCCATCTGTTCACCGGGACCATTGCGGACAATATCCGGTACGGCAAGCTGGATGCCTCCATGGAGGAGGTGATGCAGGCGGCGAAGCTCGCCGGCGCCGATACCTTTATCCGCCGCCTGCCCGAAGGGTATAACACCCGGTTGATCGGCGACGGCGCCAATCTCAGCCAGGGGCAGCGGCAGCTGCTGACCATTGCGCGGGCAGCCATCTCCAATCCGCCGGTGCTGATTCTGGACGAGGCCACCAGCTCCATCGATACCCGCACCGAGAAAATCGTGGGCGAGGGCATGGATCGGCTTATGCAGAACCGCACGGTGTTCGTTATCGCCCACCGGCTGTCCACGGTGCGCGATGCCAAGGCGATCCTCGTGCTGGAAAAGGGTGACATCATCGAACGGGGCAGCCATGAGGCTCTCGTGGAGCAAAAGGGCCGCTACTATCAGCTGTACACCGGGCAGTTTGCGCTGGACTAAAAAAATAACGGGAGGGAACTTTGTCCCTCCCGTTATTTTTTTACGCTTCCGGCTCGAACATGTCCTTGCCCACGCCGCACAGCGGGCAGACAAAGTCATCGGGCAGATCCTCGAAGGCGGTGCCGGGGGCGATATCCGCATCCGGTGCGCCCTCCGCCGGATCGTAGATGTACCCGCAAACCGTGCAAACATACTTTTTCATAACAACGGCTCCTTTTTTGTTGGTATTCAGGCGGGGACAGCTCCCCGGTTCCTGCGGATAGTATGGCCGGCCTCCCGCCGATTTAAACGAGGGCGTCTGCCAGCGCGGCAAAGGCGGGAAGGGAGAGCTCCTCCGCCCGGGCCGTTTCGGCAACGCCGGCGGCCTGCATGGCCCGGCGGACAGCGTCCTTGTCAAACCCGCCGCCCGTCAGGGCATTGGCCAGCGTTTTGCGCCGCTGGCCAAAGGCGGCGCGGATTACCCGGAAAAGCCCGGCCTCATCCCGAACGGCGAAGGGCGGCTCCTTCCGTACCGTCAGCTGGATGACGGCGCTGTCCACATGGGGGGCGGGAAGAAAGCTGCCCCGGGATACCGGGAACAGGGTGCGCGCCTGCGCATAATACTGCACCGCGAGCGAAACCGCCCCGCATTCCCGCGTGCCCGGCGCCGCGCACAACCGCACCGCCGCCTCCTTCTGCACCATAACGGTGATGGTTTCCACCGGCAGGCGGCTTTCCAGCAGCCGCATCAGCAGCGGCGAGGTGATGTAATAGGGAAGATTGGCGCAAACGGCCACCCGCCGCCCGCCAAACTGTTCCGCCAGCAGGCGGTGCAGATCCAGCTTCATCGCATCGCCGTGGATAATTTCCACGTTGTCGTGTTCCGCCAGCGTTTCACGCAGCACGGGCAGCAGGCGATCGTCCAGTTCGATGGCGGCCACCCGTCCCGCGCGCTGCGCCAGCTCGTGGGTCAGCACGCCGATGCCCGGGCCGATTTCCAGCACGCCGTCCTCCGGCCCCATGCCGCAGGCTTCCGCCATGCGGGGGCACACCGACGGATTGATGAGAAAATTCTGTCCCAGCTTCTTGGAAAAATGAAAGCCGTGCCGGGACAGGATGGCCTGTATGTTGGCTATGTCGGTCAGCTGCGCCATAGATTACTCCTTTAAGCTGTCCGAACCGAAGGCGTCGGGCAGCAGGGCGGACAGGGTGGTTTCCAGCCGTGCACCGCCTTCAGCGGCGGCGCCGATCACGGTCATATCGCCGAACTCGGCGAGCATCTGGCGGCAGATGCCGCAGGGGGTAACCGGTTTATTGCCCGCCGCCACGGCCAGGGCGATAAACTGCCGTTCCCCCGCCGTCACCGCGGCGGTCAGGGCCGCGCGTTCCGCGCAGATGGTCGCGCCGTAGGAGGCGGATTCGCAGTTGGCCCCGCTGTATATTTCGCCCGAGGAAGCGAGCAGCGCCGCCCCCACCGCGAAGCCGGAATGCGGGCAGTACGCATGAACCCGCGCCGCGCGGGCGTATTCCACCAGAAGCTCTGGATTGAAATCCATCGAAAAATCCTCCTTTTGGTTCTTGCGCCGGGAGGCGAGATCCCGTATGATAAAGCAGAAAGCCGGGAACGGCTGAAGGCGTCCTGGAACGCGGGTTTGGGAAAGCCCGTATCCGGATATCGCCAGGGGGCGATGACGCGGCGACGGGCACGCGGGTGTCTGCCGCGAACCCGTGCGCGATGTGCAGGCGGCTTATCATCGACAAGGGCATTCCCGCGTGGCCCCGCGCAGCACGGCCCGGCACCTTCGCCGCCCTGTATGGGCAGGGCGGAAAACGGCGGGTTTCTTGTGGGAAAACGGGGCTATTGACGGCCGATCATTTGTATTTTTTCACCCGCTGCATGTTGTTGCGGCGGCGGTTGCGGTTATGCACGATATTGAGGATGATATACAGCACGAGCAGCACACCCAGCAGGCCGAGGCCCACGAAAAACCAGGTGGAGGTCAAAAAGCCGCGGATCTTTTCCCACACGGCCAGGATCTGGCTGCGCTCCACCGATTCGCCCGCGACAAGCTCCACCTCGCCGATCTTCTGATCCAGGTTGACGATGAGCTCCACCTTGCCGAATACGGTGCCCTTCTCCACCGGCGCGTCCACGCCGTCCTCGTCGTACAGGACGACGCGCTTGATGATGTCTTCCGGTTCCAGCTGATCGTAAACGACGGTGGCGAACTCCTCCTTGGGCACGAGGGAGACCTTATCCTTGTTCCAGGCCAGGCGCACGTCCACCTGGGCCAGAATTTCGTTTTTAGTGAGCAGCGGCTTGAGGGTAAACTCGCCAAACGCCCATGTATACAGCATTTTGCTGTCAAGATATTGGGTGCCCGTCTGTCCCTGCGCGTCTTCGGCGGGACAGCCCATGACAATTACCAAATAATCGTATCCCCCGCTTTGGGCAAGCGAGACGAGGGAATAGCCCGACTGGTCGGTGTAGCCCGTGCGGCCAAATACCGTGGGCTCGTAATAGAAGGCGCTGGACCGGCGCATGAGAAGGTTGCGGTTGACAAAGGTGCGCTTGTCGCCGTTGGCCACCGGAGTGACCGTGTGCTGGTATACGCCGGTGACCTGTCCAAACAGGGGATAATCCATGACATACCGGGTGATGAGATACAAATCGCGGGGGCAGGTGTACTGCACGAGCGAATCGAGGCCGGTCACATTGGCAAAGGAGGTGTTGGTGCAGCCGATCTCCTTGGCCAGATCGTTCATGCCCTGTACGAAGTCTCCCACCGTGCCGCTGATGGTGGCGGCGAGGGTCACCGCCGCGTCGCCTGCCGTTTCGATCATCGACACGGTGAGCAGGTCGCGCAGCGTCCAGGTTTCGCCGATGTTCATCGAGGCGGTGCCGATGCCCGTCCCGGTGATAAAGGTATCGTCCATCCATTTTTCGTAGGTGCCGGTCGTCTTATCCAGATCGATCTGGCGTTCCTCGATCTGCTTGAGCGCATAGGCGCCCACCATCAGGCGCACGAGTGCGGCCGGCGCACTGACCTCGTCCGCATTTTTTTCAAACAGGACGGTATCCTGCTCCGGCGTCAGCCCGAGATAAACCACCATGGCCGACGCGGCGTTCAGCGTCTTGCCTTCGGGCAGCTGGTACAGGGAGTCGGCGCCCGCCGGCAGGGCCAGGGCCGCCGACAGGACAGCGCACAGAAACAGGCAGCACGCGCGCCGGCACAGGCGCTTCCATTTTTTTTGGATGGTTTTGTTTGCCTTCATAGACATTCCCCGATATTCTGTATATAATATTAGAAGAGCTGTTTCTAGTATGGACGGTAATTTTCATTATAGCACATTTTTTACCGGATGACGATTCTCAGGAGGGCAGAATACATATGGTCTATGTTACCGGCGATCTCCACGGAGACCTGAGCCGCTTTTCCGCGCCGCCGATGCGCGCCGTGCGCAAGGGGGATACCCTGGTGGTCTGCGGCGATTTCGGCTTCATCTGGGAGGGAAGCAAAAAGGAGAAGAAGATTCTCAAAAAGCTGGGTTCGCTTCCCTATACCCTCGCGTTTCTCGACGGCCGTCATGAAAACTACGAGCTGCTGGCCGCCTATGAAACCGGCGAGTGGAACGGCGGCCGCGCGCAGGTCATCGAGGGAAATCTGGTGCACCTGCTGCGGGGCGAATGCTATACCATCGAGGGGGAAACCTATTTCACCTTCGGCGGCGGCGAGAGCGACGATACCGAGCTGCGTGCCGAGGCCAAAACGTGGTGGGAGGAGGAAATGCCCTCCGAAGAGGAAATGCGCCACGGGCTGGACACGCTGGCCGCGCACGGCAACCAGGTGGATTATATCCTCACCCATGAGCCGTCCGCCAAAGCGAGCGGGTATCTGGTGCGGGGCGGGCGGATCAACGGGGTGCACGTGTATCTCAACCAAATCGAGGACACCGTGCGTTTCAAGCGGTGGTTTTTCGGCTGCCTCCACATGGATAAGACGATGAGCCGGCAGCACCGCGCCGTGTTCCGCGACGTGGTGCCGGTGCACGAGTCCCATCAGAAGAAAAAGAGGTAGGGCGGTTTATTCCGGATACACGAGGGCCGTGTGCTCACACACCGCGCCGATTTTATCCCGCAGTCGCAGAAAATCCTCAAAGGCGGCCGGTTTCTGCGACGGGGTGCGCAGCAGGGCGGCGGGATGCAGCGTGCCCATCATCCAGACCCCTTTTTTGTCAAAAAACTCGCCGTGCTGGCGGGTGACCTTAAAGGCGGGATCGATGAGCCGGCAGGCGGCCACCCGGCCGAGGCATACGATGATTTTGGGACGCAGCAGCGCAACCTGTCCCTTCAGCCAGCCCAAACAGGCCTCCTGTTCTTCGGGCAGGGGATCGCGGTTCTGCGGCGGGCGGCATTTGACCATATTGGCGATGTAGATGTTCTTTTCGCGGGAGAGGCCGACGGCGGCCAGCATCTTGTCGAGCAGCTGCCCCGCCCGCCCGACAAACGGCAGACCCTGTTCGTCCTCGTTGGCGCCGGGGCCTTCGCCGACAAACAGAATTTCGGCCTGGGGATTCCCCGTGCCGAACACCACATGGCGCCGGGTGGCCGACAGGGCGCAGGCCGTACAGCTTTTGCAGTCGGCTTCAAGCCGCTCCCACGAGAGGGAAGCGGCGGGCTTGTCCATATCCTGCAGCATAACGTGTCCTTTCTCACAGAAGGTTGCATGGGTTTCCTCTCGTATCTTAACACAATTACCCTTGAAAAAACAAGGCGTTCGCGGTACAATTACAAGCGTGCCGAAAAGAATTCAGAAATTTTTAAGGTAAGGAAGTTGGTTGACACATGGAAAACAAAGTGCTGGTAGAAACCTCTGCCCGTCACGTGCACGTTACCAAGGAGGATCTGGAGACGCTGTTCGGGCCGGGCTATGAATTGACCCGCAAAAAGGATCTGTCGCAGCCGGGACAGTATGCCTGCGAGGAGCGCGTCGATGTGGTCGGCAGCAAAAAGACGCTCAGCGGGGTTTCCATTCTCGGGCCGGTGCGCTCCGCCTCGCAGGTGGAGCTTTCGCTGACCGACGCCCGGTCTATCGGCGTGACCGCCCCCATCCGCGAGTCGGGCGACCTGGCCGGCTCGGGCGCCTGCAAGCTGGTCGGGCCGAAGGGTGAGGTTGAGCTGAAGGAAGGCGTCATCGCGGCCAAGCGGCACATTCACATGACCCCTGCCGACGCCCAGCAGATGGGGCTTAAGGACAAGGACGTGGTGAGCGTACGGGTCCCGTCCGGCGAGCGTTCGCTCGTGTTCGGCGACGTGGTGGTGCGCGTGAGCGAGAAGTTTGCGCTGGCGATGCACATCGACACCGACGAATCCAATGCCGCGGCGGTGGCGCCGGGCACCATGGGCGAAATTCTGAAATAAGGATAGAGTTCCCGCCTCTCCGGCCAATGGCCGGGGAGGCTTTTTTATGAGAATTTCCGTTTTTTTCGTTGATAAAAAATCGCGCCGCGGGACATGCTAAAGACAGCTAAATACGGCTTTGCGACAAAAGGTTGTGTCTGCCGCTGGGAAACCCATCCGGCCGACAGGGCCGGATGGCGTAAAACGGTATTTAGTTAAAATAAAGCCCGCGCGCGGGTGTCGGCCGACCGCCGGATATCCATACCCGGCGGTCGGCTGCAGGGTTTACTCTTCAAGGGAAAGGAGGCTGTTCCTCATGAACAAATGCCAAGCGAATCACAGCATTAAATGCACCGTGCAGCAGTGCGCGAACCACTGCACCGATCAAAACTACTGTGCACTGGACTGCATCACGGTGGGCACGCATGAAAACAATCCCACCATGGATCAGTGCACCGACTGCAAATCCTTTGAGCTGAGAAAATAAGCCCCGGATCCTCTTTATGCCGAAAAGCGCCGCGGAGTCTGACTCCGCGGCGCTTTTCGGCATAAAGAGGGCGGCTTGTCGGCAGCGGCGGCTCCATCGCGCCCGGTGAGAGGCAGCGGCAAATGGAATGGTGTGCAGGTACAGGAGGCCGCCAGGGGAAAAATACGGCGGTATATCCGGCCAATACCCATGCGGCGGAGTTGCACTTACTCGCCGAATATGGTATGATAAACCATTGATTCCTTTCATATAAGTAAAATACGGGCGGTTCAAACTGCGCCGGCCGGAAAGGAGAGAGGAACATGGATACGCGCCCCATCGGGGTATTCGATTCGGGTTTAGGCGGCCTGACCGTGGTACGGCAGCTGCTTGAGCAGCTGCCCGGCGAAGATATCGTCTATTTCGGCGACACCGGCCGTGTGCCATACGGCACGCGAAGCCGTGAAACCATTGAAAAATATGCCCGCCAGGACTGCCGCTTTCTGCTCGGCAAGGATGTCAAGCAGATCATTGCCGCCTGCGGCACGGTGAGCTCCACGGCGCTGCATGTCCTCGAGGGGCTGCCCGTCCCCGCCTGCGGCGTGGTGGAAGCGACGGCCGCCGCCGCCGTGAAAGCCAGCCGCAGCGGCCGCATCGGCGTCATGGGGACGAGCGCCACCATCCGGTCCGGGGCGTTTCCACGACGGATCGAGACGCTGCGCCCCGGGGCGCAGGTCTTTTCCGCGGCCTGTTCCATGCTGATACCGTTGGTGGAAAACGGCTGGATCGACCCGGACGACGAGGTGGCGCGCGCCATACTGCATCGATATCTCGCCCCGCTCAAGGCGGAAGGGGTGGATACGCTGATCCTGGGCTGCACCCATTTCCCGCTGCTCGCGCCGCTGATTTCGGCCGAGATGGGGGAGACGGTCCGTCTCATCGATTCCGGGCAGGAAACCGCCGCGGCCTGTGCGGCGGCGCTGGCGGCGCGTCAGGCGCTTAACCCGACCAAAAAGCGGGGCAGCTGCCGCTTTTATGTCAGCGACCGCGTGGAGGGCTTTTCGCAGATTGCCCATATATTTTTGGGACGCGAAGTGGAGGACGATGTGGAGATGGTGGAGCTGGAGGCCATCGACCACATATGAAGCCGGCGGGAAGGAGGGCCGCATATGCAGGTACGTATCCATATACGCGGTGTGCAGCGGCTGGAAGAGGATGCGGATGTCGTGGAGCTGACCGCGGCCGGTGAGCTGCATCAAACGGACGGGGGGTACCGCATCCGCTATCAGGAGACGGCCGCGTCCGGTCTGGAGGGGACGGAAACGACGCTGGAGGTATTGCCGGATCGCCTGCTGCTTACCCGCGCCGGCACGATGAACAGCCGGCTTGTGCTCGAGCCGGGCAACCGGCACGAGGGCCGCTATGAAACCCCGTACGGCAGCCTGCTGCTCGGCGCGTACACACAGGAAGTGAGAAGCGAACTGACGCAGCAGGGCGGCCGTTTGATCTTCCGGTATACCCTCGATATGAACGGCAGCGTCACCGGCCATCACGAGGTGCATATGACCATTGAGCCGGCCGGGTCCGGGAACAGCGGCCCCGCCGCATAATCAGGACGTTATAAAAAGGAGAATCGGCATGTCGAAAGTGGTAACGATTGCAAACGAACAGGTGAGGGAGGCCGTGCTGGCGGCGCTTGGCGCCGCGGTGGCGGCGGGAGAGCTGCCGGCCGAGCCCATACCGGCCTTTACTATCGAGATACCGGGCGATCGGGCGCACGGCGATTTGGCGACCAACGCCGCCATGGTATCCGCCCGCACCTTCCGGCAGGCGCCGCGCAAGATCGCGGAGACCATCCTCGCCCATTTGGCGCTGGAAGGCACCTATCTGGAGCGTGCAGAGGTGGCGGGTCCCGGCTTTTTGAATTTCTTCCTGTCCCCGGCCTTTTATGCGGCGGTCGTGGAGGACATTCTCGCCCAGGGAGAGGCCTACGGGCGCTCCGACTACGGGCAGGGAAAAAAGATCCTGGTGGAATTCGTGTCCGCCAATCCCACCGGCCCGATGCATATCGGCAACGCCCGGGGCGGCGCCATCGGCGACTGCCTGGCTTCGGTGCTCGACTGGGCGGGGTATCAGGTCAGCCGGGAGTTCTACATCAACGATGCGGGCAACCAGATCCAGAAATTCGGCCTGTCTCTGGAAAAGCGGTATCTCCAGCTTTACCGGGACGGCGTGGAGATGCCGGAGGATTCCTATCACGGGCAGGATATCATCGACCACGCCAAGGCCTTTGCCGCCCTGTATGGCGACAAATATGTGGACGCGCCGGAGGAGGAGCGCCGGCAGGCGCTGGTGGATTACGCGCTGCCGCTCAACATCGCCGGGCTCGAACGGGATCTGCTGACCTACCGCATCCGGTACGACAACTGGTTCCGGGAATCCACCCTGCATGAGAACGGCGAGGCCCGCCACGTGGTCGAGCTGCTCACCGACAAGGGCTATACCTATGAGAAGGAAGGCGCGGTGTGGTTTAAGGCGACCGACTTCGGCGCGGACAAGGATTTCGTGCTGGTGCGGTCCAACGGGCTGCTCACCTATGTGGTGCCGGATATCGCCTATCACTACAACAAGCTGGTCACCCGCGGCTTCGACAAGGCCATCGACATTCTCGGCGCGGATCATCACGGCTACGTTCCCCGCCTGAAGGCGGCGCTGCAGGCGCTCGGCGTCGATCCGAACCGCCTCGACGTGGTGATGATGCAGATGGTGCGCCTTATCCGGGACGGCGAAGTGATCAAGGCCTCCAAGCGGTCGGGCAAGGCGATCACCCTGGTGACCCTGCTTGAAGAAATCCCGATCGATGCGGCGCGGTTTTATTTCAATCTGCGCGAAGCGAATTCCCAGTTTGACTTCGATTTGGATTTGGCCATTGAACAGTCCGCCTCCAACCCGGTGTACTATGTGCAGTACGCCCACGCCCGCATCTGCTCCCTTTTCAAAAAGATGGAGAAGGAGGGCGTGACGATGCGCGCCTGTACGCCGGCCGAGCTGGCCCGGCTGACGGCGCCGGAGGAGAAGGAGCTGGTGCGCCTGCTGGCCGCCTTTACCGGCGAAATCGTGGAAGCGGCCAAGGATTACGATCCCGCGCGCATCACCAAATACTGCACCGAGCTCGCCACGCTGTTCCATAAATTTTACAACAGCTGCCGCGTTGGGGGCGTGGAAGAACCGCTCATGCAGGCGCGGCTGGCCCTCTGCGATGCGACGCGCACCACGCTGCGCAACGCGCTGGATCTACTGAAAATATCCGCTCCGGAAAGCATGTAATACTATATACTATTTGTTATTCTGAAAGGACGGCATCATGAGACTGCTGTTGGACGGTGCAACGGGCACGGCCCTGCAGGCCGCCGGTATGCCGGCGGATGCGTGCACCGAGCAATGGATACTGGATAATCCGGCGCCTTTGCAGGAGCTGCAGCGGCGCTATGCCGCCGCGGGCTGCGACGTGCTGTATGCGCCCACCTTCGGTGCCAACCGGATACGGCTGCAGCGTTTCGGGCTGGAGGATCGGGTCACCGAGTGGAACCGCCGGCTGGTGGCGCTGACCCGCGAAGCTGCGCCGCGCTGCCGGGTGGCGGGCAACCTGTCGCCCACCGGCAAAATTGTGGAACCTTACGGATGGCTGGAGGAGGCGCCGGCTCATCAGCGCATCACCATGCAGCAAGCGGTGGAGGCTTTTGCCGAACAGGCAGAGGCGCTGAAGAGCGCCGGGGTGGATCTGCTGGTGGCCGAAACGATGACCAGCCTCAACGAAGCGCGGGCAGCCCTGCTGGCCGCCCGCGAGACGGGGCTGCCGGTATTTGTCACCATGGCGGTGGACGAAGAGGGCCGCACCTTGTCGGGGGCGAGCCTGCTCCCCTGTGTCATCACGCTGCAGGCCATGGGCGCGGCGGCTGTGGGCGTGAACTGCTGTACGCCGGCCGCGGCGCGGGAGCAGCTGGAAGAGGCGCTGCCCTACGCCCAGGTGCCGCTGATTGCCAAGCCTTCCGGGACGGGGCTGTCCCCGCTGCAGTTCGGCGAGGAAATGCGGGAGCTGCTGGCGGCCGGCGCTGCCATAGTGGGCGGCTGCTGCGGCACGCTGCCCGAGCATATTGCCGTACTGCGCGGCATATTGGATGCCTTCCCCACCATTGTGGCGCCCGAGGTGGATGGGCATGCCGCCGCCTGTGAGCGGGAGGCGTTTTTCTTGGCGGAGGATCTGGAGCCCACGCCGCCCCTGCCCTGTGACAGCAACCTGGCCGATGCCCTCATCGAAGCGGAGGACGCGTATAATGTGGCGCGCGTGCATGTGGCGGCCATGGAGGATATTCCCGTGCTGCTTGAGGCGGCGCCTGTCTGCCGCCTGCCGATTGCGCTGTATACCGATGAAGCGATGGTGCTGGATGCGGCGCTGCTGCAGTATCCGGGGCGTCTGCTGGTGGACTCGCTGTGCGAGGTGGAAAGGCCGCTGCTCGAGGATATCGCGGCGTATTATGGCGCCATTGTGTTTTAGCGCCGCATTTTCGGATAAGGCCAAGCCTTTTATGCATATAATGGCAGCAGAGTAACTGCGGAGAGGCGGAGCCATGATGATGCATAAAAAGCCCTTTGTTGTTTTGTCGAGGAAGCGTGCGGCCATGCTGTTGCTGCTGCTTTTTCTCGCGGCCATATTGCTTGTGATTGCGGCGGCAGCCATCCCGTATGCGTACGCGAATGCCGCAGCCGCCGCCGGCCGGAAGCTGCCCATTTACTGTACCGACCGGACGGGGAAGGTGGTCAGCATCACCTTTGACGCCGCGTGGGGAGACGAGGATACCGATGAGCTGATCGATATCCTGGATACCTACGGGGTGAAGGCCACCTTTTTTGTGGTGGGTGACTGGGTGGATCGCTGCGAGCCGTCGGTCAGAAAGCTGAGCGCGGCCGGCCATGAAATCATGAACCATTCGGATACCCATCCCGACATGCCGTCGCTGTCGCGCGAGCGCATGATGGAAGAGATCCGGCGGTGCAGCGATAAAATCCAGGCGATCACCGGTGTGCGGCCGCATCTGTTCCGGGCGCCGTCGGGCGCGTATGACAACGCGACGCTGGAAACGGTGGAAGCGCTCGGCATGTATGGCATTCAATGGGATGTGGATTCTCTTGACTGGAAGGGCCTTTCGGCGGAGGAGATGGTCCGGCGGGTAACCGGCCAGGTGCAGTCGGGGTCCATTGTGCTGTTCCACAACGGGGTCCCGAACACCCCCGCCGCCCTGGCCCAGATCCTGCAGGTTCTGCAGGAACAGGGATATACCTTCCTGCCGGTGTCCGATATGATTTACTACAAGGATTATACCATCAATCACGAGGGCAGGCAGATCGCCGTCCCTTCTGTACGTTCCGGGGCGTAACCGGAAAAATTAAGATATTCTTGCGGTTTCCCTGCGGAAGAAAATGGTATACTGATAACAAGGGCGCCGGTTCTTCGGCGTGATGAACAACGTATAAAGGAATGGACGTCATGAGCAAGACAAATAGGGGCCTGGTGTTCAGCGGGTTTGCCATCGGCTTTGTCCTGCTGGCACTGATCGCCACCTCACTGACGCTGTTGATCGCCCCCCTGCTGGCCGGGGGAAAGGTGCATGCGGGCACCCTGCTGATCGAAGCGTTCGCTTATGCGGCGGACAGCGAGGGGCATGTGGATCTGAATACCCAGCGGGATCTGTCTTCCGACTCCATCCCCATCATTTCGAAGGAGGACTGGCTGTCGGATGGCAGCCGCGTCAAGTTCCTGGAGGTGCGCAACAAGGGCGATGTGGCCGCCAGAGTGAGCTTTGACTTTAAAGTTACACAGGATACCTTGCAGGATTCCCTCTGGTATGACTTCAACCAGGTGGATGAACAGTGGAACCATACCGAGGAGCCGGCGCGAAAGCCCATGAGTACCCTGACGGCCATTAACAGCATTTATGTCTATACGCTCGAACCGCAGCAGGTGCTGCGGCTCAAGCTGGAATTTGGTGTGGACGATGCGCAGGTAACGCCGCAGTCGCTCGACTTTGAAGCGGATGCGGTGGTAAAGGTCAGCCAGGTCAGCGCCATGGACAAGGTGGTCAAGGTGTATGACGCGGTGGATTTTCTCACCCGCAACGATCATCCCACCTATGTCCTCATGCGCAACATCAGCGGGAATGTGGAATTGGATGGCCTGGCGGATATCGATCTGAACGGGCATACTCTTTCGGGAAACCTCACCTTTGGGACCACCGCCCCGATTCAGACGGCAGGCACAATCCATATCGGATCCGCTTCAGGCGGCATTATCACCGGAAAGGTCACGGTCAACACACCGAATGCCGAGGTATTTCATTACGGAACGGCCAGCGAGGTGCAGATAAAGGCCAGCAAGGGATATCATGTGTACGGCGAGGTTGTCCGGGAGATCGCCGTCGGCGCAGGGGATCTGACCATGGAACGGGACGCCGTCGCGCAAAGCGTCATTCTATCGGGCGGCATACGCTCTGTCGTGCGGATTGCCAACAACGGCGTCATCCGCTCGCTGCATGCGCCGGTGGAGGACCCGGCCTATCAGCCCATCGTCACGGGCAACGCCCCGCAGGTGCTGACCGAGGGAACGATTGCCGATGTGACCGCCGCCACGGCCTGGGACGGGGAGCTGCTGACAGAACCGCCGCAGGAAAAGGGCGTGTATATCGTGTCCGACGCGGCCCATTTGGCCTGGATTGCGGATGCGGTCAATGAAGAAAAGGTGGATAAGCTGGTGGTACGTCTGGCCGCCGATATCGATTTAAATCAACGGGAATGGACGCCCATCGGACGCTACGTGCCCTTTCAGGGGACCTTTGACGGCGGGGGCTATACGATATCCCACTTGCAGATAGCGGATACCAGCGAATGCAGCGGCCTGTTCGGTCTGGTGAAGAACGCCGTGATCGAAAACGTTACGATTGACAGCGCCGCGCTCATTGAGGTCAACTCGTATGCCGGCGGACTCGTGGGCAAATCGAAGGGCAGCACGCTGCGCAACTGCCATGTCCAGCATTCCGCCATTACCGGATCCGCCATTTCGGTTTCGGTGGGCGGGCTTGTCGGTCTGGTGGAAGAGGGGAGCTTCGAGGCGCGGAACTGTACCGTGAGCGATACCGGCGTGGCCGGGTATTTCGATTTGGGCGGGCTTATCGGATCCTGTCAGGCGGATGCCGGGCAGAAGCTGCTGCTCGCCTCCTGCAAGGTCGAAGAGGTTATGGTGACGGCCGTTCCGTACCGGGGCAGCGTGGAGGCCTGGGAGGGCAAATTCATTCAGAGCCATCGGTTCATCGGTCAGATAGAGGCCGACGAACCGCTCGCGCGCGTTACCATACGGGATTGCGCTGTCATCGACAGCGCAGACAACGGGTCGCCGGATACCCGCATTGGCAGCGAGGAGCTCGCGGACTGGACGGCCAGAGGGCTCGGCGATATCCGCATTCAATAATAGAGCAACAAACCAAAGCCCCCCGCGGAACCATTTCTGAACCGGTCCAGTAAAAATGGACAATGGACAAAACGCCCCCTGTGTAGGAAAATAGACCTATACAGGGGGTGTTCGTATGTCCAAGAACAAATACACACATCTGCAAGCGTTAGAGGGAGAAATACTGGCTATGCGGGAGATGGGATTGACACGGCAAGAGATAGCAGAGCGGCTTGGATTGAGTAAGGTGCAGATCAAGAATTGGATAAATCGGTATAACCGCAAGCAGGCGAAACTGGCAGCAGGAATCCTGCCCAGTCCCAAAGGACGCCGCCGAAAGGAGGCAAAGATTGTCAGCAAGGAAGCAGAGCAGGCGTATGAGATCCAGCGGTTGCGGATGGAGAATAAACTGCTGCGGGATTTTCTGCAATACACAGGAAGGAAGTGAGGCCGAGGATTAAATACCACATCATATACGACAAGGGCTATTCGCTTGTCGAGGTAGAAACAGTCGAGCCTTATGTTCTGGACCCCACGCCGGTCTATTTCGATATTCTGCCGGAGGATTCCAGTGAGCAGGACGGCGTGACCGTCGTTATAGTGGAAAAGGAGAATATGCCGCAGAAAGGCACTATCTCTCTCTACAAAGACGGCGAGGTGTTTTCTTCCGTCACCACTGCCGGCGGCGGGGACAGCCCGATGATCTATCAGCCGGTTTACAGCAAAGCCGGTCTGGCCGGCGGCGAATATGATATTGTCGCCACGGAAGATGTCTATTCCGGCGGTGTGCTTCGTTACAGCGCGGGCGAAACGGTGGCGACCTTAACCACCGGCCCAGACGGCTGGGCAACCAGCGAGCCCCTGTATTTATCCACTTACCAGATTTTTGAACGAAAAGCTCCCTACGGCATGGTGCTCAATCCCGAACCGATTACCGTTACACTGCATTACGCGGGCCAGCATATGCAGATCACAACTGCGGAAGCACACTTCACCAACGAACGGCAGAAGGTGCAGATTGACCTGCAAAAAATTCTGGAGCGGGACGAGTGCTTCGGTCTCGGAACGAACGGTGAAATCCGGCACGTTGCCTGGGGGCTTTACGCTGCTGAGGATCTGACCGCTGCGGACGGCAGCGTGATTCCGGCGGATGGACTGCTGGAGATCATCTACTGTGCTGACAACGGAAAGGCGACGTTTCTGACGGATACGCCGGTGGACGCGAAGCTGTATGTCAAGGAGTACGCAACCGACAGCCACTACATTATTTCCGATGAAAAGTATCCGGTTGAATTTGCCTATCAGGGACAGGAAACAGCAGTTGTCCACATCAGCGTAAATGACGGCGAGCCCATTGTAAATGAATTGATCCGCGGTGACATCTACGGCCTGAAGGTAAACGAGGATGGCGAAGGGGTTAGCGGCGCCGTGTTCGGTTTGTTTGCGCCGGATGAGACGGAGTTTACGGAGGAAAATGCACTGATGACCGATGAAAGCGGGGACTCGGGTGAATTTTCCTTTTTGGGCGTGCCTTTCGGCGACTGGGTTATCAAGGAATTGTCCTGTCCGCCGCAATACGTCCTATCCGGCGAACTGTTCCGGGTGACGATAAGCGAACAGGCGCAGCGCATTGAAATCGAGGCGGTCAACAAGTGGATTACCGGTTCGATCCAGACAACCAAGGTGGACGCGGATTATCCGGACAACAAGCTGTCGGATGCGCTGTTTGGAATTTATCTCGACGTCAACGGCAATAAGGTGTTTGACAAGGACGTCGATACCTTTGTAGGCCATATGGCGGAAATCGAGACAGGCGTTTACCGGCTGGATGGGCTGAAGTATAACGGATATTTTCTCTATGAGGAGCGCAGCCCGGAGAACTTCATCAAGGACGACCGCTACTATTACTTTGAAATCCGCGAGGCCGGCCAGGTCGTCGTGATTGAAAACGAAGCCGGTGTAGGCTTCATCAACCAACCGACTACACCGCCGGAGCAGCCGGAGGAACCGGAAGAGCCGACAGAACCGCCGAAAACCGGAGACGATTTCAACATCTGGTTATGGGTCGGCGCAGCTTCCGCTTCTTTCGGCGCCATCATACTCATAGTAATACGAAACCGTAAAAAACGGATTCCTGCCGAATAAGGAAATGAGAGGTGCCGGGGCATTGTGTGACGCAATGCCCTGGTCCTTTTTCCCCTTGAAACTGCCTGCAGGGGGGATCTTCTGCAAAAAGTTGTTTAATAAGAATGCAGGCATATTTTTTTGAACCGGAGGAATCAGGCCATGCAATATAACCGTCAGTATCTCTACCGCTTTCTCAATGCCTGCGAAGGCAACTGGAGAAATGCCGTATTTATACAATGCTCCGTGTGTCCGTTTTCTGAGCAGCTCTGTCCAGGCTATCTCCTGACCGCCGATGCCGACGGGCAGCCGCTTTTGTATCCCGTCGAGGCGTTCTGCCGTCAGACCGGGGAATTCATTACTAAAGACGAATGCATCGGCGAAATGAGCGGATACACATTTGAACAGCTTTATCGAAGCTGGCTTCTCTGGCATACAACCTCACCGAGACGCTGCGGCATTCTCCAGATCATTCAGAAAAACAATAACCAGGCTTCCAATACGTATTAAGCCCATATTGAAACCGTACAGGAGGTGATATCTACGAAAAAAGTACAAATCCGCTGCCCATACTGCGGAGCAAAGGCTACGCTGCGGCCGTCCAGTGCCGTTTATGGCGACGCGGCCAAAACAGACGGTTTTTTATATATCTGCGACCGGTAAACAAATCATTTTTGAAAGGATCTGAGTGATGGAAAAAATCCTGAACGCTCCGGCACCGCTAAGGCGCCGGCTGATACTGACCATACTGGTGGGCTTCGCCTGCCTTTTGATCGGGCTTGCCATCTTCCTGTTTGCAAAGGACAAAACGACGCTGCTATTAAGCGCCGCCGTCTGTATTCTCAGCTTTTGTAGGGCATGGATCATCTCCCGTATTATCATAAAGCAAACATATGAGGTCGTGGAGGGCACTTGTGTCGGCATCGTCCCAAAACCTTTGCGTAAATACCGAAAAATCCGGATCATGGACGATGAAGGCAACGAGTCCGCCCTTCTGCTCGGCAAGCATTCCAAAATCCAGATCGGCTTTCGATACCGGTTCTACTTCAAAAAAACGCAGCGGCTGACACTGGGCAGCGAATATTTTGACTCTGCCCTTTCCTCCGACTGTTTTTTGGGATTTGAAGAGCTGGGAGAACTGGAAGCCGCAGGCGATAAATCGTCTGACATTCCCTTTTCAAAAAGGAACGGTTGATATTTTATTTTTATATTTTGCACTTTTTATTCAAAATATCGTTATAAATATTGACTGCTCAAGATTTATGTGTTATAATGCTGGCAGAATACGATATACTATGTCTAAAGGGAGGTATCTGCCTATGCTTATACAATTCAGTGTGGAAAATCACCGTTCCATTAAGGAAAACGCCGTTATCAGTTTTGCCGCATCCAAGGACAAGTCACTGGAAGCCTGCCTGCTCCATCCTGACGAGAAGCGGACGCTGCTGCCGGTCATTGCCCTTTACGGAGCGAATGCAGCCGGTAAAAGCAATGTTTTGCACGCCCTACTCACCGTGCAGAACATGGTGTGCGGCAGCGCTTCCAAGGTCTCAAAGGGACAGAAGCTTCCGTGGGAGCCTTTTGCGGGAAACGGGAAGCCGACTTCCTTTGAAGTAATGTATATCTACAATTCCATCCGCTATGTATACGGCTTTTCGTTTGATGCAAAGAGGATTTACAGCGAATACCTTTATCATTGGCCCAACGGCCGGGAAGCTCTGATTTTCTCCCGGGAAAACGGAAAATATGAATTTCGGGAGAATGTCTCTGAGCAGGCAACGCTCAGCAACCGGACACCGGACAACAAGTTGTATCTGGTGTCCTCCAACGACTGGAACCTGCCGCAGACGGAAAACGCCTATAAGTGGTTTTTGGAAAAACTGACCGGTATGCTGGATCAGCCGTCCGTCCCTGCAGAAACCATCGCGGAAATCGCCAAGGGGGATGAGCGGAAAGCGCGTATCCTGAAGGAACTGCTGCTGGCTGATTTGGGTATTTCCGATGTGACGATCAAGACGCTTGGCGGAAAGAAGGATGAGACGGTCATCACGACTACGCACCGTATTCAAAATGAAAGCGGCGATACAGAATATTTCCAGTTGCTGATGGAGCAGGAATCCTCCGGTACGCAGCGATTTTTTTCGCGGATCGGCGGCTGGCTGCAGGCGCTGGACAGCGGCTCTCTTTTAGTCGTGGATGAAATCGAGGCCAGTATGCATCCGCTGCTGACACGAAGGCTGATTGAGATGGTACAGGACAGTTCTGTCAACACAAACGGGGCGCAGCTTCTTTTTACGACGCATGACGCTATCCTGCTGGATTTGGATTTCCTCCGCCGGGATCAAATCTGGTTTGCGGAAAAGAACGACAAATCCGCTGCGACGGAGCTGTATTCTCTTGCCTCCTTCTCCCCGCGCAAGGGAGAAAATGTTCGTAAAGGCTATCTGCAGGGCCGCTTCGGAGCCATCCCGTTTATTGGAGGTGACCGGTTATGGCAGGAATGAGGAAAGAATACAATCCCAACAGAGCAGCCAGGCGGAAACGCCGACCGGTCATCTACATCATTTGTGAGGGCAAAGAAACGGAAACCAAATATTTCAGGCATTTCCGCACACGAAACTGCCTTGTAGATATCGTCCCTATTTCGTCCAAGCACAAGGCGGCAGAACACCTTGTCCGTCATGCGAAGGATATGCTCAAGCCGGCCGCCTACTATCCGAAAGACGGCGACCGAATCTGGTGCGTTTTCGACTGCGATGACAACACGGATGAAGCGTTGAAAAACGCAGCCGTATTTGCAGAGCAGGCCGGTTATGACATCGCCTTTTCCAATCCCTGCTTTGAATACTGGTATCTGCTTCATTTTGTTCAGCACAACGCCCACCTGAAGGGCGCCGATGAAGCCATACGCCTGCTCAAAGAAAGAGGAAGGCTGGAAAATTACGAAAAAAGCCTGGACGTATTTTTTGATCTTTTGCCTCATCAACAGGAAGCGGTTAAACGGGCTGAAAAAAGGTCGGAGCAGCTCCGCCGGGACGGTACAGAGATTCTGACCCGCGCCAGCAATCCAGCTACGACAGTTCACAAGCTGGTAACCTACTTAATCGGGCAAAGCCGATGATAGGGCTATTGCCTGAAAGCATATTCCGTTTACCTAAAAGGAAAATTAAATGCAAAATATCTATATATTGATTTTATAAACTTGACAAACACAAGATATAGTGTTACAATAGTATTGTAATTGATTTTTGTGCGTGATCCTTTTGGATTTGCAGACCTTGTTGGTTTGTATCGTGGGGTGTTCTCCACATTGCACACGTTTGTCAAGTTTGTATGCAAAGTGCCGACAGTACGGTTTTGCCCTCATGGGCGGAAACTGTGTGCCGGCTCTTTTTTATATATAGATATTTTGGCCGAAAGGCAGAAAGGAGCGAGATGGCACAGACCTATGTGATTGGCCGGGTAACCGCTGATCTGGAACGAAAGATCAGTATAAACCAGCATCCCTATGTGCGTTTCGATATCGCCGAGAACATCGGCGGCAGAGGGCACAGCAGAACGCAGTATTTTCAGATCTGCGCGATGGGCGGCGATGCCGACAGGCTTATTCGGGCCTGCGTAAAGAAAGGCAGCCTGATCTGGGTGTCCGGTTCTCTGGAACTGGAAATATTCACCGGAAAAGACGGGAGCACCACAGACAAGCGGTTGAAAATATTGCTGGATAACTGGGGCTTTGTCCCGGTCGCAAACAAAGATGTGTTGGAACAACCACCCTCCAAATTGACCGCAGCATCTGCGGAAATTGACGGAGACAGAGAACCCCTGCCGGGATGACAACCGGTGCGTAGAGGAACCGTATGTGTTTTGAGAAAGGACGCATATGGTTCCTCTTTTTTTGTTTGCAGAAAAATTAGAACGAAAGGATGAACGAATGATGATGAAAGACAAAAAATCTCTTTGGTCGGGCGTATCGGTATTGATTGTATCGGTGCTTGCCATAACCGCTTTTGCCCGTGGGCAGCTGCAGGTATGGCTCTTTGCGGCCGCTTTCGCCGCGTGGGGAATCTGGGCCGCCGTATGGTTCATGGTGCCCTATGTCAAAGCGCAGGCATACCGCTATAAGGCCCGCAGGATACGAAAGCAGTGCGAGTCGCAGGAAGAAAAAACGAAGTTTGAGATTCCGGATTTATCCGATCCGGCGGAAACCGTCCTGCTGAGGCATGTGAACTACCGCATTTCCTCGTATATTCAGTCCGTGTATCCGGACGCCACATGGGAGTGGCGTGAGGAATTTCCCGAACGCATCGTATCAAAGGGCGGCGTCGGCAGAATTCAGATTTTCGGAGTTGCCGACTTCAATTACGCCGACGTGACATTCGATCAGAATGCCAGCATTCGCTGTGCCATGCTGAAAATCGTGCCGTTAGCTGATCTGAACGGGAATCCTGCTCCTCCGGCTGACACGGCAGAAGCGGAGCAGAAGCCGAAAAACACGGTTGATCCGCAGGTGTGGTACGAAGTGAAGGCACGCAAGGTACCGTCCATGTAATAGTTAAAACTAAAGGGAACCTTGTATGTCCCGTCCGCCAACGACGCTTTGGAAGTCGTTAAGGCAAACACATTAGCAACGCCCATGCTCATGACCATCATCACGGCCAGCAGGACTGCCAGGCTCCGTTTAAGCCACGACTGTTTTGTCGTTGTCATATTTTGATTACCTCCATTTCGTTTTCTTCCCTTTGTGGGAGCGTACCTTTTTGGTTAGAATCCACTAACCAACAATGAAAAAATTTTTGCCGCTTCTACGGCGAATCCTTGATACGGCTCATGGGCTCCTCCTTCTATTGTTTCTGGTCAGGAGGCCGAGCTGTGAACTCGCCCTCCCGGTATATTCCTTTTGTGCAGGAGGCCGCCTACGCAAAGTTAGCAACAGCTAACTAAACCTCCGAAAAAATACTCCTTCCGGAGTTTTTTGAGGCAGCCTGCTTTACCTGTTCTTTTTTGGCTTTGTCCTATGGAGATGACCCATATCTCAAAAGCCTTTCTTTGTCCCGAAGGGCGCTGTTGTTTCCAGCTTTCTCCCTCAGCGCGTAAATAGTTGGATTTTTCTGCTTCATAAAGCGGTTTTTCTTTTCCAATTTATTCCGCAACTTCCCTAAAGCAGTTTCAGTATAATCAGTTGACTTTTCCTTGTCAATCGATTTTCTGTACCAAACCCGGTTCAAACGGCCTTTTTTCGGCCTGAAAAAGCCCCGGAACCCGCATGGCAAAAGAAAAAC
>CABSLQ010000034.1 GCA_902478605.1 uncultured Oscillospiraceae bacterium | reverse complement strand
ACCCTACTCCATTATACCAAAAATGCCGCCTTTCGGCGACTTCTTTGACAAGCTGAGGGGACGGACACAAAACGTGTCCGTCCCCTTAGCCCTGCAGAAACCGGCAGGCGGCCTAATATACCGTAGGCCTGCCTTTTTATACCTCTATCCAAACGACATTATTAAGCAGCCGACCAAAAACCCAAATGGGGTTATGCCGCTTTGTGGCCAGCACGGTTTCATTTTGTCTGACAACAACGCTTACATCTCCATAGGCTAGTTCCGGCTCTTCCCAAATAAATACGACTGACCCGTTGTCGTTCGTTAGCGTTTGTAGCAATGCAATTTCATCTTGACTAGTACCAAAAGCCACGGTCACGGTAACCGTATCCATCGCTATTCCCGAAGTGTTTTTGAGACGGATGTACAAAGAGGAATCGGCCCGGAGATATACGATTAGAAAGACGGCGGCCAGGGCCAGCAGCAGAACAGCGACTGCCCTCCCTACTTTCTTTTTCATGCTTAAAGCCATATTGCCTCCTCCTTCTCCTTGTTTCACCACTATTATATATAATAATTTATTACATTGTCAATATAAACTTTTCACACTAATCTCAAAATAAGCGAAAATTTAAGAATTAACACGCGTCGCGGCATACAATTTATAATCCAGCCTGCAGGATATCGATAACATGGGCTTCGCGCAACTCCCCCCGTTTGAATCTCCGCGGTGGGATATCGCCGCCGCTTCAGGGGATGACGGAGCGGTGAACCGGGGATGCGCAAGCAGGCCATCTTCCCATTTGGCAGACGGAAGGGGCTGCTGCCAATACCGGTTGCCTGGCAAACATGTTCTATACAAATCAAAATCACGCCTTTGGAAGCTTTTCAGCAACCCAAAAGCGTGATTTTGTACAGGTTTCGATTGCAGGGCTGTTTTGCCGCAGCCTCTGCGTTTTTGTTCGCCGTTCAGGCGTTGCGCCCCTTGAGGGCGCGGTCGGCTTCCCGCTTCATATCGCGGCGGGCCGCATCCTCCCGCTTGTCGTACAGCTTTTTGCCGCGGCACAGGCCCACCTGCACCTTCACACGCGAGCCCTTGAAGTACAGCGACAGCGGAATCAGGGTGTACCCCTGCTGCTTCATCAGCCCGTACAGCCGCAGGATCTCCTTTTTATGCAGCAGCAGGCGGCGCACCCGCATGGGGTCCCGGTTGAAGATGTTACCCTGTTCATAGGGGCTGACATGCATGCCGTTGACGATGATTTCCCCCTCCACGATGGAGCACCAGGCATCCTTGAGGTTGACGGTGCCGGCCCGCAGCGACTTGACCTCCGTTCCGGTCAGTTCGATGCCCGCCTCCATCGATTCCTCGACGAAATAATCGTGAAAGGCTTTTTTATTGGTGGTAATGGTTTTGGTGTTTTCTCTTGCGGGCGCCATAGGGCGTCACCTCCTTCTGTTATCATGGGAAAGCCGGACGGCCGCGTTTTCCCCGCTTCAGCCTGCCGGGGTCAGCCGCACCGTCTCCCCCGGCTTCAGCGTGACGGAAATCACGTCGCCGGACGCACACGAAAGCGTGACCGTTCCGTCGGGCGATTCCTGTTGTACCCGTCCCCCATCAAAGGGGCATTTGACCGCAAAGGTCCCGCCGGCGGCCGCCTCCAGTGTGATATACGCGACCCGCCCGTCCTGTATGCGGGAGGACACCAGCACCGCGCCCCGGGCCCGCAGCCGTTCAAACGAAACGCCGCGCCGCGCCAGGGAAGCGGGGATCGCCGGGAACACCTCGATGGCGTCGCCGTTATCCCCCAGCAGCATATCCTCCAGCGCCGCCATGGCGAACATATTGCTTTCCAGCGTCACGGGGCGGTAGCGGTAGATGGTGATGCCGCCGTGCTTATAGTCGCCGTTGCAGTGGAAGCCGTTGGGCAGGCAGAGATAGTCCGCAAACAGCCTGAGCATGCACGCGGCGCCCTCGCCGTTGCCGGTGATGGTATACAGCTCGGCCATCCAGGCGAAGGAAAAGCCCACCCACCAGCCGTGGCCCAGCGACTCAAGATGGGCGATGCTGCGGTCGATCACCTCGCGGTTTTCCCCGTCATACGCCACGGTCCGCAGCGGATAGATCGCCATCAGATGGGAAAAATGCCGGTGGCTTTCGGTCAGGGGCTGCCCGGGCGCGACGGTGAAGCCGGTGCCATCGGTGCTGTAGGGCGGCAGCCGGTCCAGCATCCGCCGGTGGCTGTCCGCCTCCCGGGTGTATCCCAGCTTTGTCTCAAACTGCACCAGCTTTTCATACAGATACCGCATCAGCATAACGTCGTAGTTGGTGTTGACGTCCAGGAAGCAGGCCTCCAGCGTGTTGTCGTGTACCTCGGGGGAGCTGGACAGCGGCAGCCGCCAGACGCCGGTCTTTTCATCCTGCACCAGCCAGCGTTCAATGCTTTTGGATACCCCCAGCATGAACGGATACAGCTCCCCGGTCAGGAACGCTTCGTCGGCGGTATAGGCGTAATACTCTTCCAGATTGCGGCACAGCCAGATGGAATTGGTCAGGTTGAGGGAATACATGGGCCAGCCGCCCATGGGCTTGCCCTCGATGGTCATGACGCCGGGCACGCTGATGGCGCCGTCGGCATCAAAATAGCGTTTTGCAAAGCGGCCGAACTCTTCCTTCAGGGACAGCAGATAGTCAATAAAGCTCTCTCCCTGCTCGAGACGGTTGGCCTTCAGATAACCGGCATAGCTCACCTGGGTATTCAAATCGTTGTGATAATCGCCCTTCCACGGCGGGAGCCGGCCGTCGTCGGCGGTGAATACCCCCTGCAGCGGCATGGGATACGCCCCCTTGCGGGAAACGCTGCCCAGCAGATAGACGGCGCTGTCCCACACCTCCTGCAGTGTGTCGTCGGCCAGCGTCACACAGGAACGGTCATTGTACGCGCGCCACCAGGCTTCATGCCGGGCCAGCACGGCGTCAAAGCCCTCCTCCAGCAGCCGGTTCAGATGCGCTTCGGTTTCCGCGAAGCGATCGCCCTTCTTGCCCGTCACGATGGAGAAGGCGATGAGCCAGCCGTCCGCGTCGGGCCGCAGCACGGTAAACAGGCCGTACTGAAAATCCTGATTGGTCGGCTGGATAAAGCCCTTGCGGCCGTCCTCGTCCCACATTTGCGGCGCGGGATAGCGCAGCTCGCTGACATTGCCGTAGGATACGCCGGCCGCCGTACCGGCCGCCGCGTCCTGCCCGTCCAGCGTGCCGTACGCTGGGCGGATCACCGCCGCGCTCACGTCGCGCGTCCCTTTCACCCGGATGAGGCCCGCGTTGCTGCACGCGTCCACAAAGGCTTCCACGGCGACATTCCGGCCGTCCGCCTCCAGCTCGAGAGTCGCCAGCGCCCGCTGCCTGTCCAGGGTATAGCCGATGCGGCTTATCGACCGGCCCACCGTCAGTTCCAGGCGGCCGCCCAGAATCTTGGTCGGGGTGATGTGCAGATAGCAGTCGTCGAACAGCGCGTCCATCCGCGCCTTGTCACCGGCCCGGGCGGCATCCAGGAAGGTTTGATAGCAAAAGTCGTCCCGCAGGGTCTGGGGCGCCGGGGTGGTGTCCCACAAATCCACGCGGTCCAGGCTGAATTTCAAAGGTTCCCTGCCCCATACGAGGCAGCCCAGCTGCCCGTTGCCCAGCGGCAGCGCCTCATCCCAGGTGGCAATGGTTTCGGAAAAAGTCAACGTATCCATGCCGGGTCTCCTCTCCTTGTCCGGCCCCTTCGGCCGGCGCCGTTATGCCTTGGCAAAGGAACAGCTGATGTTGCCCTTTGCTGCTTTATCGGCCCTCACGGTTATCTGCAGCCGCACCGTGCTTTCGGGCGTAACAACCGCACTGCGGGTAAACACCACGATTCCCTGCGCTGCTTTGTCCAGCTCCAGCCATTCGGAGCTCGGAAAACCGTCCAGCCACAGCGCGGCCTCTATCGCAACGGGCGCATCCGGGTGCAGATCCACCGCGAATTTGCCGGCCATCGGGATGCAGGGCGTGAGATCCAGATCCAGGCACTCGTCCTGCCCTGCCTCTGCCGCCCATTCGCCCAGGTTCTTGCGGAACGTGTCGTACAGGTCCACCTCTTCCCTCAGGCGCCCCAGCAGAGCGGGGATATCCACGCCGGTCACGTTGTACACCGCCACCCACTTGAGAAGCGGCAGCAGGCCCTCCGCATGCTCCGTAATGGTTACGCGCACCCGTGAGGCTATGACGGTGGAAAACACCGCGATATGCCGCCGGCCGACGAGGCTTCCCGCATATACCGTCTGCCAGCCGCTGCCCGTATAGGCCTCGATCCGAAAGCCGCGTATGCGTTCGCCCTCGGAAAATGCCTCGTCGAGAATGACATGATTGATTTCCGTCACGCTGCCCAGCGCGATTTCGGTCACCGCGCCCCGCCCCCGGCCGGCCCCCGCGGGCACGGAAAACCGCCGCTCAATTTCATCGCCGAAGGCCTTGTAGAGCGCCATATCGCCGTCCGGGATAAGGCCGTCCACATTGGGCGAGGCGTTGAGCAGAAAGGCGCCGCCTCGGCCCACCGACATATAATAGCAGTCCATCAGCTCTTCCAGCGACTTTCTGTGCTTTTCCTTGTGTTCCCCCCAAAACCAATAATGCTTGTATAGCGGCGTATCCACCTCCAGCGGCGCCCACACGTCGCCGTTCACATCGCTGTTGCGCCCGGTGGAAATGCCGGTTTTCAGTATGTCGCGGCGTATGCAGGAGGAAAGGGGATACGGGATTTTTCCATCCTCCGATCCCGTCCAGCGTATGGTGGCGTACGGGCTCTGCAGGATCATGGCGTCCTTTGCGTAGGTTTGCAGAATGTCCGCCATATCGATGACCGTGCTGCCGTCAAACCACACCTCGTATATGTCCCCGCAGCGCGACAGGACCTCCGTCAGCTGCTGCCTGTAAATCTGATTGTAGGCTTCCTGCTTGGCGGGATCGGCGGTTTTCCCGCCGCCGCCAAGATACGCGCCCCAGACGCCGTCGCTCGGCGATACATACACGCCCAGCTTCAGCCCGTATTTACGGCATGAACAGACGATTTCCTCCAACAGATCGCCCTTGCCGTCCTTGTAAGGGGTTTCCTTGATGCCGTAGGGCGAGGTTTCCGTCTGCCACCAGCAGACCCCCCACATGCTTGGCAACAAAAATAATGGCACCCGCGCCCCACGCCAGCGCGGCTTCGCACCATTGGTCCGTATTGAGCTTTTCCAGCTTGATATCGGATAAATTTGCCGTGTGATCATCGATCTCCTTACCGGTCCAGGTGCTGGGATCCAGGTGGACGAACATCGCGCGTTCATTTTCAAGCCACCGTATTTGCTGCACAGAGGGTTTTGCAAGGGCGTTTCCCATCATCAACCACCTCGTTTGCTTTTCTGTTGCGGCTGGGATACGATTGACACCCAAAGCATGGAACCGCCTGCGCCCCTTGCGCGAGCGGCGCAGGCAAAACGGCTGAAAAATATGGATCGCGGTTATTCTGCGCTTTTTATCCGCGTGACCCGACCGGTTTCAAAACGGCACCGTCCCGGGCGCGTGCAAAAGCCGTCTGGGTTTGACGGAAATTCAGCGGGAAAATCTCCACCGAGGTCCCCTCCAAAAAGCCGTCTGTCTGGCCGTCGGGGCCGACGTGGATCTCATGCAGGAACACGATGCGATAGGCCACCGCCTGATACACGGCCGAACCGCCATCATTCGCCGTGAGCCGCGCGGGAAGCAGCAGCAAAATCGCCGCCACAACAAGGATCTTCTGCCAGACGCGCGCCAGGCGGCAAGCGCCGTAAACCGCCAGCAGCGACAGCGCCGGCAGGCTGTACAGCAGCAGATAGGCCAGTATCGTCCGCCACGTCTGCCCCGCCGTATATCCGGCGAAGGGGCTGTCCACGGCAAGAGCCGCGATGAAGCACGCCAGACCCAGCCCTTCCAGCAGGCCGGGCAGCAGCAGCCCCCAAAACCAGCGCCGTTTTTTGCGCGACAGCAGCACCTGCGCGACTATCAGCAGCAACGCCGCCAGCAGAAACAACGGAATTCCCAGATACATCATCCGATTTCCTCCTTTTCGTACAGGCAAAACCATCCGCAGGAGAAAGGCCATCGCGTTGTATCTTACAGCTCGTTGCGCCCCTCGAGCGAGCGGCGCAGGGTCACCTCGTCGGCGTATTCCAGGTCGCCGCCCACCGGAATGCCGTAGGCGAGGCGGGTGACCTTGATGTGAAAGGGCTTGAGCAGCTTGGAGATGTACATGGCGGTGGCTTCGCCCTCCACGGTGGGGTTGGTGGCCATGATAACCTCCTGCACCTCGTCCTGGGCGGCGCGCACAAGCAGCTCCTTGATGCGGATTTGCTCCGGGCCGACGCCGTCCATCGGGGAGATGGTGCCGTGCAGCACGTGATAGGTGCCGCGGAACTCCCGCGTGCGTTCAAAAGCCATCACGTCGCGGGGATCCTCCACCACGCAGATAACCGAAGGATCCCGGTCCCCTGCCCGGCAGATGGGACAAAGCTCCTGGTCGGTCAGGTTGCGGCACACGGCGCATTCGTGGATTTTCTCCCGCGCGTCGCGGATCGCCTCGAGGAAATCGGCCGCCTCCTTCTCCGGCTGGCCCAGCAGAAAAAAGGCCAGCCGCTGGGCCGATTTATGGCCGATGCCCGGCAGGCGTTCCAATTGTTCAATCAGCCGCTCCAGCGGCGCGACCGTACCGGCCATCGGTTTCCCTCCCCTCGGTTACGCCCGGCTCAGAACAGGCCGGGCATGTTGATGCCGCCGGTGATCTTGGACATTTCCGCCTCGCTGGTTTCCACCGCCTGGCGGATCGCCTCATTGACCGCGGCCATCACCAGATCGCCGAGCATCTCCACGTCTTCGGGATCCACGACCTCCGGCTTGATGACCAGCGATTTAACCGTGTGCTTGCCGTCCACCACGGCGGTGACGGCGCCGCCGCCCGCCGCCGCGGTATATTCCCGCACGTCCAGCTCTTCCTGCAGCTTGCCCATTTCCTCCTGCATCTGCTGCGCCTGCTTCAGCATGCTCTGCATGTTGCCGGGGCCGCCGCCCACACCTTTGGGAAGCCTTGCTTTCATGTTAAAAACCTGCCTTTATACAAAATTTAATCTTTCATATCCACGACGAGCCCCTGCTCCTGGCTGCGCTGCAAAAACGCGGACAGCGGATCCGAGGATGCCGCGGCCGCCGGAGCCGGGGTCGCTTTTTTGATGCCGATGCGGTGGTTGCGTCCCGTCACGGCCCGTATCGCGCCGAGCAGCACGTTTTTGTTGCCGTCCCGGGTGACGAGCGATTTAAACATATCGTTGTCGGTGCAGATGAGCACATACTCGCCGCGCAGCAGCGCCGTGGATCCCACCAGCACGCCGTACAGCGGCGGGCAGGTGCCCGCCAGGGTGTCGAGCACGTCGTTCCACCGCTCAAAGGGAACCTCTTCCTCCGGCCCCGGCGGTTCCGCCTCGGGAGGCGGCGGCAGATCGGGGGCGGCGGGCACCGGCGCGGCCGGGGCCGGCGCGGGTTCCGCCGCAGCCGGGGCAGGGACGGCAGCCGGGGCAGCGGGCGCCGGTACAGCGCCCGTTTTCACCGCATCCTCCAGCCGCGCGATACGGCGCAGCAGGCTGTCCATCCCGCTGTCCAGCTCGGGCGCACACAGGCGCAGCACCGCCATCTCCATTTCCACGCGGGGGGATACCCCGCCGCGCAGCCGTTCAAGCGCCCGCTGCAGCACGTCCATGCAGTGCAGAATCGCCGGCAGCTCAAACCCGTCGGCCTCCTTCGCCATGCGTTCCAGCTCGGCGGGCGGGGCGACGATGAGATCCCCCGCATCCTGCACGCTTTTGAGAATCATGAGATTGCGGAAATATTCGGTCCACTCGGCGCACAGCCGTTCCATATCCTTGGACGCGCCGTACAGCCGGTCGATGAGGGCCAGGGCCGCGCCGCTGTCCCCGGCGCGCACCGCCGCAGACAGCTCAAACAGATAGTCGCGCCCCGCCAGGCCGGTGGCCTCGGCGACCACCTCGGCGGTGACCGTCTGCGAGCGGGCGATGCACTGGTCCAGCAGCGACAGCCCGTCGCGCAGCGCCCCGTCCGCCAGCCGGGCGAGCAGCAGCGCCGCGTCCTCCGCCAGCGTGACCCCCTCCTGTTCCGCCACGTAGGACAGGCGGGCCGCAATATCAGCCGGCGCGATCCGATGGAAATCGAACCGCTGGCACCGGGACAGGATGGTGGCGGGCAGCTTGTGCACCTCGGTGGTGGCGAGGATAAATATCACGTGGGCAGGCGGCTCTTCCAGCGTTTTAAGCAGGGCGTTGAAGGCCCCCGGGGACAGCATATGCACCTCGTCGATGATGTACACGCGGTATTTGGCGACCGACGGGGTGAAGTTGACCTCCTCGCGCAGATCGCGGATATTGTCCACACCGTTGTTGGAGGCGGCATCGATTTCCACCACGTCCAGAACGGTGCCCGCGTCGATGCCGCGGCACACGTCGCAGGCGTTGCACGGATCGCCGTCCACCGGGTGGAGGCAGTTGACCGCCTTGGCCAGAATTTTGGCGCAGGTGGTCTTGCCCGTGCCGCGCGAACCCGTGAACAGATAGGCGTGGGCGAGGCGGCCGCTGCGCAGCTCGTTTTTGAGCGCGGTGGTGACGGCCTCCTGCCCGCTCACGTCGGAAAAGGTCTGGGGCCGCCATTTGCGGTACAGTACCTGATACATTGTCATCGGCCTCCCATCTCCGAAAAGACCGCACGCCCTCGGGCATACGAATGGACAGGTTACCTGCGGCGCACGGAGGCAACCGCTTAATGCTGCTCGGTTCCCCGCCTGACATGGTTCACGGCGCACCGTCGCACAGGACCCGCCCATCCGTATGCCCCAAAGCATGCGGTCTGACGCAAAGCGTGGCATACAATGCTCTGCAGTGGAAAGGTTTTGCCCTACGAGTATACACCATCCGCCGCAAAAAAGCAAGTCCGTTTCGCCCCTTTCTTTTCGAGGAAAAATGCCGTATAATAAGGAATCATACCAGAAAAGGAGGCGCGCCATGGAGCCCATCGGCCTGTATATCCATGTCCCCTTCTGCGTATCCAAATGCCCTTACTGCGATTTTTATTCCCTCGCCGCGCAGGAGGACGCGATGGACGCGTATACCGACGCCGTGATTCGCTCGCTTGATGCCTGGGCCGATCAGCTGGGCCGGCCGGCGGACACGCTGTATTTCGGCGGCGGAACCCCCTCGCTGCTCGGGCCGCGGCGGCTGACCCGGCTGCTGGAAACGGCGGCGGCGCGGTTCGGCCTGCAGGGGGCGGAGATCACCCTGGAGGCCAACCCGGCGGATTCGCTGGCCGACACCCTGTGCGCCTTTGCCGCGGCGGGCGGCAACCGGCTCTCCCTCGGCATGCAGGCGGCGGACGACCGGCTGCTGCGCGCGCTCGGGCGGCGGCACACCCTTGCGGACGTGCAGCGCACCGCGGGGGACGCCCGCCGTGCGGGGCTGGACAACCTATCGTTCGACATCATGCTGGGGCTGGAGGGGCAGACGCGGCAGGACGTGCGCCGCGCCGTAGCCGTCTGCGAAGCTTTAGGCGCCTCCCACGTGTCCGCCTACCTGCTCAAAATCGAGCCGGGCACCCCCTTCGCCTCCCGGCAGCTCGATCTGCCCGATGAGGACGGCGCGGCCGACCTGTATCTGACGGCGGCCGCGTCGCTGGAAATCCGCGGCTTCCGGCAGTATGAAATCTCCAATTTTGCGCGGCCGGGGCGGGAAAGCCGCCACAACGGAAAATACTGGGATTTGCAGCCTTATCTCGGGATCGGCCCGGCGGCGCATTCTTTTTTGGACGGGCGGCGGTTTTACTACCCCCGGGATCTGCGGGCCTTTCTCGCGGGTGAGCCGCCCCGGTCGGCGGAGGACGCCGCCATCCCCGACAACAGCGAAGAGGAATATCTGATGCTGCGGCTGCGGCTGACCGCCGGCGTGACCGAGCGGGATTTTGCGGCCCGGTTCGGGAAGCCCATCCCCGCCGTGTGGCGGCAGCGGGCCGCCGCCATCCCCCCCTCGCTGCTGCAATGCGACGCCGCGGGCCTGCGGCTGACCCGGGAGGGGTTCCTCCTCTCCAGCACCATTCTGGCCCGGCTGCTGGTCTGAGAAAGGAGCGCATATGTTTCCCAACGATTATATCCTGCGGCAAATCGAGCTGCTCGGCCGGGGCCTGCGGGAGATGGTGTACCACGACCAGGAGGACCTGTCCGAAGAGGTGTTCAGCGGCCAGGGCGTTTTCTCGGCAAAAAACTACCTGCGGCACCTGCTGCGCCGGCTGGTAAGCGAGGGACGCATCGGCGAGGCGGAGGACGTCCTGTTCGCCCATCTGGAGCGGGAACCGGACCCGGCCCATTTGGAAATCGCCCTTGAATTTTATGACGAGCTGGCCGCGCTGGACGACGGCACATTGCGGCGGGGGGACTTTTCCCGCGAAGAGATCGCCGAGGGCCTGCGCGACGTGAAGGCCCTGTGGACAAGCCGGCAGCCGCCCGCAAAAAAAGAAGAAAAAAAGCAAAACATTTAAATACTGTTCATATACATTTGCCCAAGCTTTGCTAAACTTAAAGTAATACGCTTTACCTTATAAGGAAAGGACAGGATGGACAATGGCCGGGATAAAAATCATGGTGGTGGACGACGACAGCAATATCTGCGAGCTGCTGCGTCTGTATCTGGAGAAGGAAGGGTTTGAAGCGGTCATCGCCCCCAACGGGATGAAGGCGCTCGAGCTGTTCGATACCGAGAAGCCGGATCTGCTGCTGCTCGACGTGATGATGCCGCAGCTCGACGGCTGGCAGGTGTGCCGCGAAATCCGCAAGAAATCCTCCTGCCCCATCATTATGCTCACCGCCAAGGGCGAGGTATTCGACAAGGTGCTGGGCCTCGAGCTTGGCGCGGACGACTATGTGGTCAAGCCCTTTGAGACCAAGGAGGTCATCGCCCGCATCAAGGCCGTCCTGCGCCGCAGCGGGGCCCAGGACCAGAAAAAGAAGAAAGAAGTCAGCTACGACGGGCTGTACATCAACATGGAAAACTACGAGCTGCGCGTGCGCGGCAAGCAGATCGACACGCCGCCCAAGGAGATGGAGCTCATCTATCATCTGGCGAGCAACCCCAACCGTGTGTATACCCGGGATCAGCTGCTCGACGAGGTGTGGGGCTTCGAATATTACGGGGACAGCCGCACGGTGGACGTGCACATCAAGCGGCTGCGCGAAAAGCTGGACGGCGTATCCGATCAGTGGACGCTCAAGACGGTTTGGGGCGTCGGGTATAAATTTGAAGTGAAGGATGGGGCCGCCGGCTGACCTCCTCCGGTGGCATGATGCGAAAGGCGGAAGCCCGGTGTTCAAGAGTATTTTTTCCAAATATTTTACCGTTATATCGGTCGTCATCGTGGTGAGCTTCGCGGCCATGGGCGGTATGCAGTTGCTCTTTTCCACCCGGTATTGGGTGGACGAGCGGAAAACCCTGCTGGAGCAAAGCGCCGAAAGCCTGGCGGAACACACGGCCAACAATACCCTGCAGGTCAGAGTGGACGAGGCGGGGATCCGCTATTACACCATTGTGGAGCAGTCGCTCGCCCCGGTGCTCGATCTGCTGTCCTCCATGCCCAACCGGCCCCAGCTGCTCATCACCGACAGCCAGGGCGAAGTGCTCCTTTGTTCGGACGGCAGCGACTGCCCCCATGTCGGCAACCAGACGGCGCTGGCCTCTCTCGTAAGCGGCCTGGACGGGCAGGAATATTTCGCGGTGGGCAACCTGGGCGGCCTGTATGCCGAGCGCATGTATACGGCGGGCACACCCGTTATTGCCTCCACCACCCATGATATCATCGGCTATGTCTTCGCCTCCTCACCGGCCGGCGGACTGGGCACCTATATTCTCAACAACCTCCAGGTGTTTCTGCTTTCGGCGCTTGGTGTGCTGACGCTGACCTTTATCGTGCTGTACGCGATGACCTATCGCCTGGTGCGCCCGCTGCGGCAGATGGCCGCGGCCACCCGCAGCTTCGGCAACGGGGACTTCAGCTATCGCATCCCGGTGCGGGGTAAGGACGAGGTGGCGGAGCTCGCCGCCGCGCTTAACGCCATGGCGGTATCCCTCTCCTCGGTGGAGGGCATGCGCCGCAGCTTTGTGGCCAACGTCTCCCACGAGCTCAAAACGCCCATGACCACCATCGCCGGATTCATCGACGGCATTCTCGACGGCACCATCCCGGAGGAAAAGCGCGACTATTATCTGCAAATCGTTTCCAGCGAGGTCAAGCGCCTTTCCCGGCTGGTCAAATCCATGCTGGATCTGTCCCGCATCGATAACGGGGAACTGCGTATCACACCGGTGCGCTTTGATTTGACCGAGGTAGCGTGTACGGCGCTTCTTTCCTTTGAACGGCGCATCGACGAAAAGCACATTTCCATTGTCGGGCTGGAGGATTGTCCCCGCATGGAGGTGACGGGCGACTTCGATCTGCTGGGCCAGGTGCTGTACAACCTGTTGGACAACGCGGTGAAGTTTACCAACGAGGGCGGCACCATCGCCATTCATCTGGAGAAAAAGAACGGCCGTGCCTACTGTTCCGTACGCAACAGCGGCGACGGTGTCCCGCCGCAGGAGCTGCCGCATCTGTTCGAACGCTTTTATAAAAGCGATCGGTCACGGAGCTTGGATAAAAACGGCGTTGGGTTGGGACTCTATATCGTGAAGAGCGTCATCAACCTGCATCAAGGGGAAATTGTGGTGCGCTCGGTACAGGGCGAATACACTGAATTTGCCTTCTGGCTGCCCGATCCCGAGCCGGAGGAGACCTCCAGAAAAGGGACGGATCATGCCAAAAAATCCGGAAGCGATTGATTGTGGCAGAAATTTAAAAATTCCCCCAAAAATTTTCAAGGAATAGACACAAATCACCGCTATCATATAGGTATAGAAAATAACCGGAAAGGTTTGTGATACAATGTCCAACTGGTTTGACGAGCAGAACAATGCGAATAAGCAGGAACAGCCGCTGGTGACGCCGCCGCCCGCCGGTTTCGCGCCGGAGGAACCCGCGCCGGCTTCGCCCGCCGAGCCCGCCGGATCGGCCCCGGACAACGGGGACGCGGGCTGGCAGCGTGCCGATATCCCGGCAGCCGATGCACCGGCCGCCGACACGCCGGCGGGCGAAGGGCCCGCCGCGGCGGCCGATCCCGCGCCGCAGGCGGCCGCCTACTCCTGGGGCGGTCCCTATACCCAGCCGCAGGCGCCCGGCGGGCAGCCGGCCTCCCAGGCGGGCGGCGGTTCTTATACCCCGCCCGGCCAGTATAATCCCTATGGCTGGGGCAATCAGACGCCGCCCTCCACGCCGCCCAAAAAGAAGCGGAATAAATCCAATATCGTCATCGCAACGCTCGCGGTGGTATGCGGTGCCGTCATCATCACCCTGTCCGTGTTATTGGCGCTGTCCATGAACGGGCAAACGCCGAACAATCTCCCCACCACCTCGGGCGGCAGCACCTCGACCACCGAAAATCCCAACGCGCCCACCCTCGACTTTTCGGATAAGGACGTGGTGGACGGCGGCCTGACCACCCGGGAAATTATCGATATGAACCTCAATTCCACCGTGGTCATCAGCATGTATGAGCAGGTGCGCAGCGGTTTCGGCGGCTTCGGCGGTTCAGACAATGCCAGCATACAGCAGACGGGCGTCTCCAGCGGCATTATCATGACGTCGGACGGGTATATCATCACCAACGAGCACTGCGTTATCAACGAGGATACCAACCAGCCTTATGCCCGCATCGACGTGACCACCTATGACGGCACGGTGTACGAAGACGCCCAGATTATCGGCTCCGACAAGGACACCGATCTCGCCGTGATCAAGATCACGGCCGCTAATCTGCAGGAAGCCGAGTTCGGCGATTCTTCTCAGCTGGCCATGGGCGATCGGGTGATCGCGCTGGGCAACGCCGGCGGACTGGAATGGTCGGCTTCACAGGGCATTGTGTCGGGCCTGGCGCGTGACGTGTACGAGGACACCGGGTATTCCATCAAATGCCTGCAGACCGACGCCGCCATCAACCCCGGCAACTCGGGCGGCCCCCTCATCAACAACCAGGGGCAGGTTGTTGGCGTGAATTCGGCCAAAATCGCAGCCGAAGGCTATGAAGGGCTCGGCTTCTCCATCCCCATCAGTGAAGCCAAACCCATCGTGGACGACCTGCTCAAATACGGCAAGGTCAAAGGCCGCGTTATGCTGGGCATCACGGGCACCGAGGTAACCACGCCCGGCTATGAAGGCTTCATGATAAACTCGATAAACGACGACTCGGTCCTGCAGGGCACCAATGCGCAGGCCGGCGACATCATCACCCACGTCAACGGCACGCGTGTGACCTCCTACACCGCCATGCGCACCGAATTGACCAAGTACAATGTCGGCGATACCATCACCCTGACCCTCATGCGGGTGGAAAGCCGCACTGGCCAGACGGTCTCCTTCAATGTGGAATGCGTCCTGGCTGAAAGCTGAATTTGATCGCCAAGGAGCGGCTGCCAAAATGGCAGCCGCTCCTTTTGTTCATAGAAAGCGGCACACGCCCATACAAGTCTGCCGGCGCAGACCCTGTTCCGGCTGCGGTACGTACATGCCGTATCCAACGGTTACAACCATCGGTGGAATAATGGTTTCCGTAAGGTGAAAGCTTCAGAAAAGCAGACGATCCACATCTGTCTGCTGCTTTTTTATTTCGTCTTCTATCGCTTTCATTAAATCGCTTGCACTTATGCCTAAGGCCGTGCTGATTTTAAAGAATGTTTCCAATGTGGGCTTGCGTGTTCCCCGTTCAATTGCGCTCAAATGGGTGCGGCCAATATCCGCAAAGCTGCTTAATACTTCCTGCGATAGCCCCTTTCTTTCGCGATAACGCTGTATAACCGTTCCCACCGTTTTTGCATCAAGCATTCTCCAAAGTCTCCTTAGCTCTTTATTAAGGCAGCTTTTAAAAACCATTGAACACATATGCTTTCAATTGAATACAAATGTGCTATAGCGAGACAAGCCTAGAATCGCTAAATTTTGTACAGGACAAAATGGTTTCGTCATTTTCCGCGTATGCAAAGGTCTTTATATATGTAAACACTGTTGCGCGGCTCTGCAGCCGCATAAATACATACTTAGGAGTGGGTAGAAATGAAAGTCAAAGGTTTATGGTGCGGCGTGTTGTGCGTGTGTCTGTTAACCGGGTGCAGCCGCCAGCCCGGGCAACCCCTGTCCAGCGATTCACAAACCTCCACAACCGCCAGTGTGCAGACAGAAGCAGTAACAACGGAAGTGCCTCTTACAACCGCCATAACCGAAGCAGAATCGGCGACGCAGAGCGCCGCAAAATGGCCATCTTCCACCAGAGAGCCGGCCAAGGCCACGACAAAGATCACGACCAAGGCCACGACGACAAAGAAACAGACAACACAGGCGTCCGCAGTGACAACACAGGCGCCGGTACAGGAAAAAACATTCCATACCGGTGAGACGTGGGAGGTAAACGGCCAGTGGAAGCTGACTTTTACAGGCGTAGCCAGACACACGTTCTGCAACCGCTTCAGCGACAGCGCCGGATACAAGGACTGCCTGATCCTCACCTATGATTATGAGAATCTCGGATATACCGGCAGCTATCAGGATCTGTTCTTTTCATCGGTCTCCTTTTATGTCTATGATGCGGACGGCGAAGCGGCCGACACCTATCCCTGCACGCATACGGCAGCCCCCAAGGTGTGCGCTGTCGGGACAAAATGCACCGGTGCGCAGCAGGCTTATCAGGTTAAAAACACCGGCGACACCGTCACAGTCAAAGTCGAATATTATACCTCCACACATCAAAAGGAAAAAGCCACCTTCAAGCTGAATGTAACGGGCGGCACTTCTCCTTCCGATTCCGGCTCGCCTTCCCCCATCCCCTCGGATGTGGAAACCTACGAGGGCTTTGCCTATGCTCCGGATTTCGGCGCCATGTTGAATATCCCGTATTATCAAAAGGGCAATGTGACAGTAAAAGGCTCCATTAAATCCCAGAGTATCGCGTACAGCATATCTTCTCTGGAAGACAATGCCGACACCTGCATCCGCGATTATGACAGCCTGCTGCGCCGGTGCGGCTACAGCTATTCGGAAACGACAAGCGACGGCGATTTGATCTATATGAACCGACCGTGTGGGTCCTCTGTCATGATCGGGGTAAGCAGCGAAACCAGAATGGTTATCGTGACGGTTGCCGGACCCGTGGACTGATTCAAACGAAAAGCACCGGCGCCGCGGCGCCGGTGCTTTTATTTGCCTGTCGCAGCGGATCAGTCGTCCCGCTCCTTTTCCTGATGGAGAATGGTGCCGCTTGCGGCATCGATCGCATACTGATACTCGTAACCGCCCGCCTTGAATTCCACCTCGTAGAACACCCGGCCGTCGTCCCGTTCTAACTCGATTTGATACTCCCGGATATCCCCGGCGGCCACGCCGGCGCGCTCGAGGGCGATGCTCCTGGCCCGTTCCACTCCGATATACGCCGCGGAAGCAGTAGAAGCGGTGGAAGTACCGGTGGTCGTGGTCGGCCGCGCCTGCGCGTCGTCGTCCCACTCTTTATCCTCATGCAGCACCGTTCCGGCCGCGGCATCGATCTCGTACTGATATTCAAAGCCGCCCGCCTCGAATTCCACCTCGTACACCATCCGGCCGTTTTCCCGTTCCAGCTCGATGCGGTATTCCCGTATGGCCTCAGCCGTCACGCCGGCGCGCTCCAGGGCGATGCTTTTGGCCTTATCCTCCCCGATATACGCGGCGGCAGATCCGGCGGTTGTCTGACCGGTGGTTGTGCTGCCGGAGGAAGCCGCGCCGCCGGAGGTGGTCGCGCCGGGCTGAGTCGGCTGGGTGGTGGGCCGCGTGTCGTCATCCACTTCGTTGTTTCGGCGCACAATTTCGCCGGAAAGGGCATTCACTTCATACTCATATTCCCGGCCGTTCGCCCGGAATTCCACCTCGTACACCATCAGCCCGTCGTCGTAATCCATCTCCACCTCCAGCCCGGAGGCCTGGGCGGCCGTCACGCCGGCATCCTGCAGCGCCGCATCTCTGGCCTTTTCATGCCCGATATAGGCTTTATCGCTGGCCGTACCGACCGATTCGACGGCTTCCAGCCCGGTGCTTCCCGATGTGCTCAGCAGGTTGAGCTCATTGATGGACAGCGGCGCCAGATCCGCAAAAGCGTACAGCGGATTACTGGCGGTTATCTGCTGAATAAGCCGGGCCTTGCCCACCGTGATGCCATAGGTCTGCGCCAGCTGCTGCAGCTCCTCGTCGGCCGAAACCGTCTGGCTGAGCACCGCACCCTCAAAGGTATTCGCCTCCATCAGCTGGGACACCTCTTCGGTCAGCTTCTGCTGCAGTGCGGCCGCCGCCGCAGGGTCCTCGTTATCCACGCTGATGAGGATGGAATTGGCCAGTTCGCTCAGATACCCGTTGCGCAGCATCGAACCCACCAGGGCATTGATCGCCACATCCAGCTGGCTGCCGACAAAATCCATCTCGCCCATAATCTTTTGGCCGTCTTCATTGCGGGCGGTTGCGGCCAGCACCCGCTCCTGCCGGTTGACCTGCAGCTCGATGCTGGGATTGACGTCGAGCGACACGGTGGAGGCCACCGCATACCGCCCGCTGTAGACCAGATAACCGGTCACGCCGCCGGCCAGTAAGACCAGGGCCGCCGCGGCCGCCGCCACGCGCTTTATCCACCGGTTTGTCTTTTTCGGCTCCGATATCGGTATGACGTTGCCCCCCGGCGCGGCGCAGTCCCGGAGGACGGTGTCGAGGGTGTCGGGCACCGCGTGGGCAAAGGCCCGCTGTATTTTGCTCTGCATCTCTTTGTCCTTCATGATTTCGGTTCTCCTTTCCATAAAAGGGCTTTCAGCTTTTTGAGCGCGCGGTTGTACTTGGAAAGCACGGTGGGCAGAGGCAGCCCCAGCAGCTCCGCCGTCTCCCGGTGCTTGAAGCCGGCAACGGCGTGCAGCACGACGATCTGCCGTTCCTCATCGGTCAGCTTGGTCAGGCATTCCGCGACCAGAAGGCGATCCTCCGCCGTCATGCCCTCCCGCGCTTCGAGATATTTCTCCCAGTCCTCCTGCGGCAAATCTGCCGTTTTCCGGCCTTCCCGCAGCTTTTGCAGACACAGGTTGCGGGCGATGGTGAGCATCCAGGCCATCGGCTTGCCGCCGGAGGTATACCGTGGTGCCGCGGCATACACGTTCACATAGCAGTCGTGCAGCACGTCCTCCGCATCCGGCGCGTTTTTTAAAATGGACAGGGCAAAACCATAGATAGGCGCGCTTGTATGCTTGTACAGCGTCTCGAGGGCGGCCGATTCCCCCGCGGCAAGCGCGGCCAGGCAGGCATCCAGTATCTCCGCGTCCGGAACGGCCAAAGACTGGTCGTCGGAAGCCAAACTCATTCTATGCATATGTTTGCTCCTTTCACTGGATTAACGCAGAAGTCTCCGCTTTTATTGCATCTGTTTTTAAAATACCACATTTTTTCCTAAATGTGCAAGACCATGCGCAAACGCCTATGCTGTTTTTCCACTTTGCGGGTGCTTATGCCCAAGGTTCTGTGCGCACGCGGCGGGCCGGTGTACGGCTTTCCTCAAAACCCTCGGCCCATCCGGGCCGGTACTCCTGCGGTACGCTGTAAAAGCGCGCCGGTTTCGCCGGCGTGCAGGGGCTTGGTGGAATGGCGGCGGACCGGAAAATAAAAAAGGAAGGCCGTCCTGAACGGACAGCCCTCCCCATTTCCAATTTAGAACAGCGGCCAACAAGCCAACCCTCCGCTTTAATCCAGTTCCAGAGCGCCGGTGTACAGCTGATAGTACGTGCCTTTCAGCTTGATGAGATCCTCATGGGTGCCGCGTTCGATGATACGGCCGTGATCCAGCACCATGATGGCGTTGGAATTCTGGACGGTGGAGAGGCGGTGCGCGATGACGAACACGGTGCGCCCGGTCATCAGCGCGTCCATGCCGCGCTGCACAATGGCCTCGGTGCGCGTGTCAATGGAGCTGGTCGCCTCGTCCAGAATCATCACGGGCGGGTCAGCCACGGCCGCCCGCGCAATGGCGAGCAGCTGGCGCTGGCCCTGGCTGAGATTCGAGCCGTTGCCATGCAGCATGGTGTTGTAACCGTCGGGCAGGCGGCGGATAAAGTCGTCCGCGCCGGCGAGCTGCGCCGCGGCGATGCACTCCTCGTCACAGGCATCCAGGTTGCCGTAGCGGATGTTCTCCATCACCGTGCCGGTGAACAGGCAGGTGTCCTGCAGAACGATGCCCAGGCTGTGGCGCAGATCCGCTTTCTTAATCTTGTTGATGTTGATGCCGTCATAGCGGATTTTGCCGTCCTCGATGTCGTAGAAACGGTTGATGAGGTTGGTGATGGTGGTTTTGCCGGCGCCGGTGGAGCCGACGAAGGCCACCTTCTGACCGGGCTTCGCGTACAGGGAAATGTCGTGCAGCACCGTTTTTTCCGGCGTGTAGCCGAAATCGACGTTAAAGAAGCGCACGTCGCCCTGCAGGCGGGTATAGGTGACGGTGCCGTCGTGGTGCCGATGCTTCCACGCCCAGACGTTGGTGCGTTCCTCGCACTCGCTCAGGCTGCCGTCGGCATTTTCCTTGGCATTTACCAGGGTGACGTACCCCTCGTCGGCCTCGGGCTGCTCATCCAGCAGGGCGAAGATGCGGTGCGCGCCCGCCAGGCCCATGATGACCATGTTCACCTGGTTGGACACCTGGCCGATGGCGCCGGCAAACTGTTTGGTCATATTCAGGAAGGGCACCACGATGCTGATGCTGAAGGCCATGCCGGAGATGCTGATATTGGGTACATCGGTCAGCAGCAGCGCGCCGCCCACCAGCGCCACCACCACGTACATCACGTTGCCGATATTGCCCAGAAGGGGCATCAAAATGTTGGCAAAGCGGTTGCCGTTGCGGGCGTTATAAAAGATCTCGCCGTTTACTTTGTCAAAGTCGGCCTTGGCCCCCTCCTCGTGGCAGAAGACCTTGATAACCTTCTGGCCGGTCATCATCTCTTCCATAAAAGCCTCGGCCTTCGCAATCGTGACCTGCTGGCGCAGGAAGTATTTGGAAGAGCGGTTGGTGATGGCCCGGGCGGCGAGCACCATGCCGATGACGCCCACAACCACCAGCAGCGCCAGGATAACGCTGTAGTACATCATGATGCCGAACACGACAAGCAGGGTGATGCCGGAGATGGTCATCTGCGGCAGGCTCTGGCTGATGAGCTGGCGGAGGGTGTCCACGTCGTTGGTGTAATAGCTCATGATATCGCCGTGGCCGTTGGTGTCAAAGTACTTGATGGGCAGATCCTGCATGTGGCTGAACATTTTCTCACGCAGCTTTTTCAAAGAGCCCTGCGTGATGATGGCCATCATCTGGGTGTAGAACGCACCGGCGATGAGGCTGATGACATACATGACGACCAGAATGGCCACGTAGGTGAGAATGCGTCCGGAGACGGATGCCCAGTCGCCGCTTTTGTAGGTTTCATCCACGATGGCGATAACGTTCTGCATGAACACGGCCGGGGCGGCGCTGACGATGGCGTTGATGAGAATGCACACCATCGTGACAGGCAGCAGCACCGGATAAAACGCAAACAGGGTGCGCAGCAGCCGGCGCAGCACGCCCTTGGGCGCGCGCTGGCCCCGGGCCGTCGTGGCGGGGGCGGTGCTGGTCTTATTCTTCGCCATCTTGATCACCTGCCTTGTTCTGGGAAGTGTATACTTCACGGTAAATCTCATTGGTCTTCATCAGTTCATCGTGGCTGCCGATGGCGCTGATGCGCCCGCCCTCCATCACGATGATGCGGTCGGCGTCCTGCACGGAAGCCACGCGCTGCGCGATGATGATCTTGGTGGTCTCGGGAATGAATTCGCGGAAGCCCTGCCGGATCAGCGCGTCGGTGCGCGTATCCACGGCACTGGTGGAGTCATCCAGGATCAGTACCTTGGGCTTTTTCAGCAGCGCGCGCGCGATGCACAGGCGCTGCTTCTGGCCGCCGGAGACGTTGGCGCCTCCCTGCTCGATCCATGTGTCATATTTGTCGGGGAACTGCTGGATAAACTCGTCGGCCTGCGCCAGCCTGCAGGCTTCCACCATCTCTTCGTCGGTGGCGTCGGGGTTGCCCCAGCGCAGGTTGTCCTTAATGGTGCCGCTGAACAGCACGTTTTTCTGCAGCACCACCGCCACGCTGTTGCGCAGGGTCTCCAGATCGTACCGGCGTACGTCTTCGCCGCCCACCTTGACGCAGCCTTCGGTGACGTCGTACAAACGGGGGATTAACTGCACCAGCGTGGATTTGGACGAACCCGTGCCGCCCAGAACGCCGATGACTTCACCGGATCGAATATGTAAGTTCACATCGGCCAGGGCCATGCGTTCCGCTTTCTGGGAATACTTGAAGCTGACATTCTCGAAATCGATGGAGCCGTCCTTCACTTCGGTGAGGGCATTCTCGGGGCTGGTCAGGTTGCTTTCCTCCGACAGAACTTCGACGATACGCTCGGCGGATTCCATCGACATGGTGATCATGACGAACACCATGGACAGCATCATCAGGCTCATGAGGATCTGGAAGCTGTAGGTCAGAATGGCGGACATCTGGCCCACGGCGATTTCGGTGCCCCGGCTGGTGATGACAACGTATGAGCCGAAGGACAGCACGAACGCCATACCCGCGTACACGCAGAACTGCATAATGGGGTTATTGAGGGCCATAATCCGCTCGGCGCGGGTGAAGTCCTTGCAGACGTCCTCCGCGGCGGCGGCAAATTTCTTTTTCTCATACTCCTCGCGCACATAGCTCTTGACGACGCGCATGGCCTGTACGTTCTCCTGCACCGAATCGTTGAGCGCATCGTATTTGCGGAACACCCGGCGGAAAATCGGCGTCGCCGCGCGGATGACCAGCACCAGCCCGATGCCCAGCAGCGGGATGGTGACCAGGAAAATCATGGCCAGGCGCCCGCCCATGGCAAAGCCCATGATGAACGAGAAAATCAGCATCAGCGGACCCCGGATGGCCACGCGGATGATCATCATGAAGGACATCTGCACATTCACGACGTCGGTGGTCATACGGGTAACCAGGCTGGACACCGAAAATTTGTCGATGTTCTCAAAGGAATAATCCTGGATACGGTAGAACATATCTTTGCGCAGGTTGCGCGCAAAGCCGGTGGATGCGGTGGCGCAGGTGTTGCCGGCCGCCACGCCGAAAATCAGCGACAAAACGGCCATGAGCACCAGCTGAATACCATAGTTGACGATGACATCCATGCCGCAGCCGGCCTGCATCTCATTCACCAGGTTGGCGATAGTGAACGGGATAATGCATTCCAGAATCACTTCCACCGTGACCAGAATCGGCGTCAGGATGGCCGTCTTTTTGTACTCGCGAATACTCTTCGCCAGTGTTTTTAACATGAACATTTCCTCACTTTCCCGGAAAGAAACTATAAGCTGTATACGCCTGCCGGCATCGCCCCGCGGCCGTCAGGTGTCGAGGTTGTCCGACATCTGCCGGATCACCTGTAAAAAGATTTGCCGCTGCTGCGCATCGATGTTCTGCACGAGCAGCCCCTCCATCTCCCGAATGCTCGCGCGCATTTCTTCATGAAGGGCAAACGCCTTCTCCGTGGGGACCAGGCTCTTGAGCCGGGCGTCGTACGCCACGCTCTCCCGGCGGATGAGCCCCCCCTTCTCGAGCAGCTGCAATATGCCGGTGGCTGTGGAACGCCGCAGCGTGAAGGCCTTCTCCACGTCCTTTTGAAAGACCGGCTGCTTCTCATACCGATCCTGTATGAAGTGCAGCACGCGTCCCTGTACCCCGGTGATACCCACACCGCCAAGGCGGGCGTCCAAACGCCTTTTGATTTGATGAGACAGCTTGTGTATCCACCAGCTATACTCGTTTTCGCTGTCCATAAGCCCCTCCTACGGCGTTAATTGTTAGCGTCCTAACATATTATAGCCAGCCCATACCCGCCTGTCAAGCGGAAGGTGTGATTTTATGGAAGGGCGCCGGCGGCCTGCCGGATCCGGTTACCAAATTCCGAGCAGGTGCTGCATCAGCAGGCTGACACCGGCAATGCCGACCCAGCAGCAAAATCCCATGAAAATGGGCTTTCCGCCGGTTTTGATCAGCTTGACGATGTGCGTGTTCAGGCCGATCGCGGCCATGGCCATGATGATGAAAAACTTGCTCAGCTCTTTGAGCGGACCGGTGACAGCGGTCGGCAGCTGGAATACCGTGGTCACGACCGACGCGAGGATAAAGAACAGAACAAAGAAGGGAAAAATCTTTTTGAGCGAAAAAGAGGAGGCGGAACCCGCCGCCGTTTTGCGCACCCGGCGGGCGCGGATCAGAGCCAGCGCCAGCGTAATCGGAATGATGGCCAGCGTGCGGGTCAGCTTGACGATGGCGGCGGCTTCCAGCGTATGGCTGTGATGCATGCCGTCCCAGGCGGAAGCGGCCGCCGTCACCGAAGAGGTGTCGTTGATGGCCGTGCCTGCGAAGAGGCCGAAGCCCTCGTTGCTCAGCCCGAGCAGGCCGCCCAGCGCGGGAAAAAGCAGCGCCGCCGCCACATTGAACAGAAAGATAACCGAGATGGACTGGGCAATTTCTTCGTCATCGGCGTCAATCACGGGGGCGGTCGCTGCGACGGCGGATCCGCCGCAGATGGAGGAGCCAACCCCGATAAGAGTGGAAATCTTGGAAGGAAGCCGCATGGCTTTACAAAGCAGAAAAGCGATGATCAGAGACGTGGAAATCGTGGCCAGGATAATCGGAAGAGACTGCTTTCCCTGCCGGAGAATTTCGGTCAGGTTCATGCCGAAGCCCAGCAGCACGACAGCATACTGCAGAATCTTTTTGGAGGTAAAGGCGATGCCGTCCTGGAACCGCTCCTTCCGGTGAAAAAAGAGGGCGATGCCCATCCCGGCCAGAATCGCAAACACCGGTCCGCCCACCACCGGCACAAGCTGTCCGAGAAACCACGCGGGAACGGCAATGAGAAGGCAAAGCAAAACCCCGCGTCCGTTTTTCTGCACAAAAGCCATGCGAATTCTCCTTTCAGGTAAATTGTCAAGCGTTTACTATATCAAAAAACGACAAAAAATGCAACGTTCAAAAAGCACGAAAAACGGCCCTCGCAGGCACACAATAGGTGCCGGACAGCCAAATAATACAGGATAAAGATCCGGCCTCCTCGGTTAAAGCCGTCTGCGCATACCGGCCTGGCGCCAGGCTGCCGCGACCTGCTGCGGCCATGGGCGCCCTTCACCGTGGCCGGGATACCCCCATGCCCGGTTTTCGCCGGAAATGAAGGACGCCCCCTGTTTTGCCGCATAAAAACGGACAGCAGGCTGGCCTGCTGTCCAATGCGCGATTATTTTTTACTTTTCACTGTACCCCTGCCGGGAGGAAGCCCAAGCGGCAGATTCCTTGGTCCCTTCACAGACGTTCCTTCCTCATAGCGTGATTTCCATATGCCGTTCAGCCGAATCATAAATGGCCTGCAGCATTTCGGCCGTTATAATGACCGTGTCAATATGGGAAGGAAGCTTTTCCCCGCTGGCAATGCAGTCGATAAAGGCATTGATCTCATTTTCAAAATGATTTCGCATGGTGAATTCCGGTTTATAGGATATCAACGCCCCGTGCTCTGCGGTATACACCTTGAAATCCTCGCCGTAATGCAGCCGCACGCCCGCCTTATCGCCAATGAAATCAATATACATTTCCTCCTCGCCGATATTCTGGGCCCATGCGCCGTGAAGTGTGATCACCGGTCCTTCCGTGCGGATCAGGGCTGTCACAGAATCATCTACATCGTAGATGCCATCGAATTTAGGCGGGCCGGCCCACATATTTTTATAGGAATACTCCGGTATGTTTTTGCCGAGTTTGCAAAAGGTTTCTCCAGACACGGTTTTGGGCTGGGGATCCCCGCAGCAATACATCACAATATCCAGAAAATGCACGCCCCAGTCGATCAAGGCGCCGCCGCCCGCGATGGCTTTCGTGGTGAATGCGCCTCCCAGGCCCGGAATGGAACGATGCGCGCGGAAACTGACATATACATGATATATCTCGCCGAGCTTGCCCTCATCGATAAACTTTTTGATCAAATTAACGCTGTCGTTAAAGCGGTTGACCACGCCGATATTCAGCACCCGCCCCGTTTTGTGCTGCGCGCGCTGCATCTCCAGCGCTTCCGTATAGGTGCGCGCCGCCGGCTTTTCACACAGCACGTTTTCCCCGCATTCAGGCAGTCGATGGCTATTGCAGCATGCACGTTATTCGGCGTACAAATCGAAACCGCCTCCACCTCGTCATCTTTCAAGATATCATGATAATCGGTCACGGCCGTCCCGCATTCGTACTTCTGCACAGCCTGCTGCGCCCGTTCCGGAAGAATATCGCAGAAATACTTGATTTCTGCCCGTTCATTTTTTAGGTAGGCAGGTATATGCGCTGCATTGGCTATGCCCCCGCATCCGATAATAGCAACCTTCATCTTCATTTCTCCTTTGTTGTCATAATGGTTTTGTTTTCCGTTGTCAAACCTGTTTGCTGCTCTTTGTAGCCCTTGGGGGATATCCCCACTTCTTTGCGGAAAGCCCTGCTGAAAGCGTGAATGGATTTATATCCTACCATTTCCGCCACTTTTGTGACCGATTCGCCGTTTGCCAGATATTCCTGCGCTTTTTCAAAACGCTTTCGCGTATAATATTTTTTTAGGCTTTCCTCCATACGTTCCGTAAAGCGAGTGGATATATAGGTATAACTGTATCCAAATATTCGCCCAAGCTCTGTTAAATCTTCTAAATCTTCCATGTGCGTATCCAAATACTGCACCACATCGTAGATTAATTTTTCATCAGAGGACTTGCTTTCATTAACTTGATAGGAGTGCGCCGGGCAGGGAACCAGGGAACGGCAGCAGAGGGATACAATTTGATGGACATACGATTCCACTAATATGTCGCTGAATTTGTCGTTACAATAAATCTCGCCCAGCAGATTGGCGAACGGCTGCTGGATATTTGTCACTTTATGCATAACGGAATCCGAAGACTGCTCCAGCACACGCCAAATCTTTAAGTATTTCTCTTCTGGCTGAGGCTCATCCAGCATAAACCCCAAATAATAAAAACGCACCGGTGCCTCCCAGGATGAGAAGATATTATGCTGCTCCCCAATCCGGTTAAGAAATAGATCCCCCGCCCGCATGGGATACGCCTTTTCGTTAATATGCAGCGTACCCAATCCGGAAACCACATATGTAATTTCATACATTTCCTGGTCGTGCGGCCCGACGGTATAGCCGGGCTCGCAGCTCAAATCCCCAATTTGCAGGACTTTATAGGGGCCTACTTTTAAACACGAATAGTGATTGTCAAAATGAAACTTGGCGCGGTTCAGCATATATATCCCCCCTTTGTGTTTTATTATAAACGCGGCACATCAAAATTTATTTGATATTTTTAATAATTTATTTGGCAGGATTTTTTATATTTAAATTAGTTTGCGGAATCCTATGTCAGCCTTTTCGCGCCATACATCGTAAATTGAGGGTATTTTGACATGGTGGCGGACGGCCGCTTTACTCCATTTCGCTCGCTGCAAGCTAAGGTCACCATGGCGGCGGTCAAGGGGTTAGCCGCGGGGGGCTGGGTGGTCCTCTTGATTCTCCTTTTCATCTGTCTTATCGCAATGCTGCTCGGTTCCGTTTTCGGGGGGCAGCAGGGACGAGCCAGCAGCGGACAGGCTCCAAGGGATGCCACAACAGAGAAATGTCATAATGTAATGCCCAGGAAGCCGCTTAGTTTTTGCTGAAGCGCCCCTGCACGCCCTTCATCGCACGGATAATGCCCAATAGTACTGCTTGAGCCATCTTTTAGGATTCCTTTACTCTAAATTCCACATACCACAATGCATTTCCCGGCAACTTTATGGTTTCGCCCGGCCAATGGATCCTCTCAAAGTCATGCTCGCCATCCACAGCATAGCAGACCGCCTCTTCTATACCCGCCCCTTCAATCGACAGGGTGAGTACACACGCCTCTTCATTTCTGTTAACCAGCAGAAGGCCTCCTTTCGATCCATCCGCCGCCGCACAGGCATACACCTTTTCCGCGTTTGTCTCATTGAAAACTTCATTGCCGAGCTGGTAAAGCTTATTAAAGGCATAAAATGCATAGTACGCTTTATAAACATCATGCGTGGTAAAATCAAACAGACCGCAGTAGGTCGAGGCAATTTGAGCGTCATAATACATGCACATATCTGTGGAGGTTTTTTGCATGGCGCACATCCCCGCCGCGATATTGGCAGCATCCCGCAGGCGCCCCTTTTCTGCAATGCCCGGGTTCCATTCATTCAGAAAAATTTCCGCATCGCCGTAGCCATATTGCTCCAGCTTTTTTCTCGCATAGGCCGCATACCGTACATTGTCCTCCACATCGGCATAGCTGTGCCAGGAAAAGAAATCCAAAATGCCGCTGTGCTTTTTGCAGTAGCCCAAAAAGTCTTCCATAAAATCGATGAAATATCCGACCCGGGGGCTGGAATGCGCATCTTTAATAAAGCTGTCGGCACGGATGGCATAAAAGCCGCAGGAACCATATCCCCCCACCTTGATAGCGGGAAACCGTGCCTTTAAATGCCTGGCAGTAATATCATACAGCTCAAAGAACTGCTCGGGCGTCCCTTTCCACATCGGATTGTCTTCCGCGTCCGGCGTGTTATCCGGTTCATTCCAGATTTCCCAGTACTGGATACCGAAATGGTAGCCATTGGCCCACCCCTCATTATAGTGACGGATGATCCCCTCACAGATTCTGGCCCATTTATGAAAGTCCTTCGGCGGGTAAATATGATAGGCCTTTATAAAATTAAAATTTTCAATGGCCGCGCCCAAACGAAAAAAAGGCTGTATCCCGTATTTGACCATTTCCTCTAAAAGCCGGTCCGTAAAAGCAAAATCATAGGAAGCCGGGTCTGTTTCATCCGCGTCAAAATCCGGGAATATATTTTCGATATCCACAAAATGCGTGCCGCCAAACCGGCCGCCTGTGTCATGCAGCCGTCCATACGGAACCCCGGCCGCCTGCAGCTTGGCAAACAAATTGTTTTCATGCATGTCATAGGGAACGCAGGGAACATTGTTCACCGCATGCATGGGCTTTATCCTTCCCATGTGTTTTGTAAAATCCACCTTCACAGCCCGGCCCATCCAAAACGCCTCCACTATCAAGAATCAAAACGCGTAGGGCTGTGCATGCCCTGGAAAGCAAGAAAGCCCTCCCTCTATTGCCGGCTGGGCTTTATCCAATCCAGAACCTGCAAGCCTATACTCCCATTCATCACACCAGTAAATAGTCACCAAAGGCGTGGGGACAGCTGACCTGTGCGCCCAGTTCTTCCATCCAGCGGCGGGTTTCCAACGTTTTCCACGGGCCGGATCCCTTACCGGATCCACTGTCGCAGTCCCACAGCCAGTCCGGCGCACAGTACAGGCACACCTTGGGACGCACGGCCTCATAAAAGCGGCGGTCGACACCGTCCTGCCCATGATGGGCCATCTGTACGATATCGCAGCGAAGCTTTTCGGCCCCTATCTCTGCCAGAAGATCCGCTCCGGCCTCCCGGCCGAGATCCGCCAGAAACAGCACATCTCGTTTGGGATAATGGGCACGAATGACACAGGAGGTATCGTTGACACAGTGATACCGCCGGTAATGCGAACCGTCCCAGAGGACATCCAGGCGCATACCGCCTACCGTAAACGTATCGCCCGCCTGCAACGCTTTTGGCCGAAGGGCATTCCTTTCCAGCAGCCGCGTAAAAATGGTTTGCAGGGGGCCGTCGCTATCCACCGAATCCAGCCACTCCGCCGGCGGAAAAGAAAACCGCAAATCCGCAATTTCAATATTAAAGGGCGTTATATTCTCCAGCATCCAGCATAGAGCGCCATAATGATCCGAATGGGCATGCGTTATCAGCCACAGATCGACCTTGCCGCCGCGTTCCAGCAGCAATTCATATAAATAGCGGGCGTCCTCCTCCACAGGATGGCCGCCATCTATCATCACCACCTGCCCTTCGGGCGTATCGATTAAATAGGACATCATCTGCGCCCCGGCTCGGTTGGCAATCTGCAGCAGGCTGCCCCCGCCCAGCCCCACGTCCAAACGGTTTACGGTCATGTGTATGTCTCCTCTCATGTAAAAAACGTATGAATAGGCAGTAAAGCGAAGGGCGCCATTGACATCCTCCCGCACAGGTTCCGACTTCAATAGCAAATAGCTTTGGGATGGGATCGCCGGGCTGTCCTTATACGGCGCATTCATGGTATAGGCCATGGCCTCCACAGCCCGGCCGTTTGTCCCCGTCACCCGGTACGACTCCTTCCCATAGAACCTCGGCCAGCCCTCGTAATAGTCCAGGTTTTTTTCATCCTGCTCGGAAATGCGCCACAGGACGCCGTCCACATGGCTGCCGTCTTCCGGCAGGATGGTGGCGACGCCGTTATTGCTGTTGCCGCCGCAAAACGCCAGGCGGTACCCATCCAGACGGACAGTTTCCACCGCTTCGGCGTGGGGACAGCGAAACCCCATCTGTTCCAGATTCATATTAGAACCGTATGCAAAGTAAAATTTTTTCTCGATGCCAATCGCCTCCTATTCCCGTTCCTGTTCCCGTCGGCTGTTCAGGCTGGGGTACTGCGATTTGTCGTACCGCCACGCCTTATCGCCGGGGAGCTTCTCCAGCAGATGCTGGCGCACATTCTTGTACTCCGGCCCGATGAGTCCCAGCCGCAGCAGGAAGGTGCGGAAGGTAAAGGCCGGATTCTCGCTGATTTCGGTTTTGCGCATCCTCGTCTTTTTCTGGTTGATAGCCTGGGCGGAGATGGCCAGCGCCAGCGTGATATTCGCCCGCACCTTGCCCGCGTGGAGGGTGCTTTCAAAGCAGACAAACCGCCATATTTTCCCTTCCCGGTCGGGCGCCTCCCACGGGTCATAGGAGCCGCGGGTATGCCGGGCCTGCGTCCCGAACAGCCTGGCCACGGCCTGCGCCGCTTGCTGCCGGGTCAGGCCGGTCATCTCGATCTCGCAGCCGAACGGCTGCTCTTTCAGGTCAATCACCGGATTACCTCCCGATGGGCGGCGGCCAGCCTTCTGCCGATGGCCTCCACCACATTGACCGTGACGCCGTTGCCCGCCTGCTTGTAAAGCTGGGCGTCGGATTGCAGCGGCATAACAAGGTCGATCCTCTCATCCGTCCACCCCTGCAGCCGCAGGCATTCCCTGGGCGTCAGGCGGCGGATACGGCATCCGTCCCAGACGCCAGAGGATTCCCGCTTATGGCTGCGGATCCCGCCGTTCTGCTTGGCGGTGAGGCAGCGGGCATAGTCCGTCAGCTCCGGTTCCTCATTCATATCCACACAACACAGGGTGCCTTGACTGTTTCCGGTGGTGAGGGTATGGGCGATCCCCCTTCCAACCCGGCCCCGCCGGGTATTGGTGGTGGCATAGGCCAGGTTGACGCTGTCGCCGGGATACGCCATCCTGTACCCCTTCCTGGTGTTCTCCTTGATGGGAAGCCCCATCCCGTACAGCCCGGTATGACCGCCGAAGCCGCCTGCCTGGGCGGTGAGGGTGCAGCTTACCCCTTCCGGCGAGTAGATTCGCTCTCCCTGTGTCCCGGGGCGGATTTGCACAAGAGGCGTTCCTGCTGTTTCGGTGAAAGGTAGTACTTTTCCCCGGCATCGCTCATCAAGATATCCGATAAGGTACACGCGGCGGCGGGATTGAGGGACGCCAAAATCTTTGCTGTTAAGCACTTGCCATTCCACACCATACCCCAATCCGTCCAGCGTATGGAGGATGGACGCAAACGTCCGCCCTTTGTCATGGTTAAGCAGGCCGGCAACATTCTCAAGCAGCAGATATGCAGGCTTTCTTTCTTCAACCAGCCGGGCAATCTCAAAGAACAGGGTGCCTCTTGGGTCGGCGAACCCCCCGCGGCTTCCAGCAGCTGAAAAAGGCTGGCACGGGAACCCGCCGCAGAGGAGATCGAATCCCGGCATAGCGGCTGGATCGGCTTTTCGGACATCGTCACAGAACCATTCCCCCTCCGTGTCAAACAGCGCCCGGTAGCTCCGGTCGGCATTTTTATCTATCTCGCAGTGGCCTACGCAAACAAAGCCCCCGGCCCGGCTGAGCCCCTCCCGGAACCCGCCCATGCCGGAAAACAGGTCGATATACCGTATCGTTTTCTGCATCACCCTCTTTTCGTATTTCTGCGTTCTATATGGCCGGCAAGGGGCATCCCTCCTTTATCGGATATCGGATACGAAAAGGCCCCGCAGTCTCCTGCGGGGCCTGTCCTCTCGTGTATTAAGGGGCGAGTTCCTGGCCGTCGCCGGCGTCCCTGGCGGCGGTGTCCTCTCCCTGTGGTTTCTCTTGGAGGGTGTCCTCATCCGCGCCGGATTCGGCTTCTTCCGGGGGTTCCCAGCCTCCTTCGCCCCGTTCCTCCTGCTCGGCGGCGCCGGCGGCCTCGAATTCTTCCTCCGCCTCCTCCAGCGCCTGCTCGATGAGCCCGATGACGAATTCCCTCTGCGTCAGCCGTCTGCCGTAGGTTTGTTCGTACCGTTCGAGATAATCCTTTACCCTCTGGAACAGTTCCTCGCTTACCTGGAATGCCAGTGTCCGTCCTTTTTCCATGCCCTTGTTTGCCTCCTTCTCCACATGCTCCCGGATAACCATCTCGATGAATTGGCTTATCGTGCTGTCGGTTTCCCGGATTTCCTCACTGATGCGCCCGTGCAGCTCCAATGGGATTTTACAGGTGATGCCCTTGGTTTCCATTCCGCCCGGCCCCTTTCTGCTGTCTTTCCCTTTCGGGCAACCAAAGCATACTCGAAAGCCGCCGGGAAAGCTATCACCAGGATGAACGAGGTTACAGGGACAAAACGCCTACGAAACGGCACAAGCAATAAGGCCGGGAAGCCGGGGCTTTCGGCTTGCAATCCGGCTTAATCCTCTCCCAGCAGGGAATCAAGGAAGCCCAGCATCTCCTGCGGGACAGCCTGTTCAGGCTGGGAGGGAGCAGCCTGCCGTTCCTCCCGCAGCACCCGGCGCAGGGCGTCCTCCAGCGCCTCCTGCCGGACACTCTGGAGGATCGCCTGCACCAAAAAGGCGCTTCTCTGCCCTTCGGGAACAGCCTGCAGGGCGTCCCACGCCCGGCGGTGCTCTTCACTGCGCAGGTTCGGGCGGAAGGAAAAACGCGGCCTTGTCATCCCTTGCCCACACCGCCAGACAGCTGCCCCAAAATCCGCTCGTATCCTTCGGCGTTCACCTTGTCGTCCGGCAGGGCGAAAACCCGGCACAGGCCGTCCTGGGGGCTTACGCTGCCCTTGACCACCGCCGCGCCCCCGCCCAGCATCACCACCGGGATGGCCTTGAGGTCAAACCCGGCTTCCATGGCGGCGGACAGCAGGCGCTCGGTATACAGGCGGCCTTGCCTGCGGATGATGGCGCGGGCCTGCCCATCCAGGCTGCACCCCTTTCCCTCCAGCACACGCTCCACCTGGGCGTCGGTCACAGACAGTCCCGTGTCCCGGCGGATCTGCTCCTTGGTTTCGTCGATGCACCGGAGCATGCCCAGTTCCAGGCTGCGGCAGGTGGCGGCGTTCGGGACTCCGTTGTCCAGCCGCATGAGATCGACTGTCCAGCCGCCGATATCCATCAGCAGCACCGATGGTTCGTCCCGGATGAGTTCCGGGTGGACGGCGACGGCGGAGTAGCCCTGCGGGAACAGCTTGACGTCCTCGATGGCGACCCGGTACGAAATCCCCTCGAACCGGAATTGCACCGGCTGGGAAGGACGCAGAAGGTAGTCCCGGAACGCCTTCTTTTCCCGGCCAAACCCGGCTAAAGGCAGGCCGGCGGCCAGGGTAACCGAACACGCCGGTTTTTCGCCCCGCCTTTGGATTTCCTTGGCAATGGCCGCCAGGGTCAGCCGATAGTAGTTGTCGTTGGCTGTCTTGCTGCGCAGGAGCGGCTGCCTGCCGGTGCCGCACACAAAAAAACGGCCGCCGTATTCCAGCGTGTTCTGCAGGGTGTAGGGTTCGTGATTGTAAACAGCGATACCGGCTGGGAAAGAAAAATGCCGGGTTTTGATGGCGTAATAGCCGTGGTCGATGCCGATGATCATGATTTTCCGCGTCCTTTCTGGCTGGTTGTGGAAAGTTCTCCCCTCTGGCCGGGTGGGAGTTCTTGTTCTTTCCCAGCCGGTAAAGTATTCAGGGGGGAGAGGTGTGGAGAGGGGGGAGGCCGCCGAAGAGTGTCCAGTCAAGACATGGGTAAGTGATTAGTTTCAAAACAAGGGTAAGTCAATTT
>CABSLQ010000033.1 GCA_902478605.1 uncultured Oscillospiraceae bacterium | reverse complement strand
CGTTTTGCTCTTATGCAGATCACCAACTGGCGGTGGATACGCTGGAACAGGTCTGTCTGCTGCGGGCTGAGAGTATACGCGGGCAGCTGGACGGTGAAATTCCCGCCACCATCCGGGGCCAGCAGGAAAACCCGGACGCCAAGGTTGACGCTTCGGAAATTCAACTGACCAACTTGGGAGATTTTGAAGATTTGGAGTTGGCAAAAGAGAAACAGGATGCTGCGCTGGAAACGGTGATGCAGGCAGAAAAAAGCACGTAGGTTCCAAATGCCAAAGCCCCATAAGGATGTTTTTTAAGAACTTGGTGTAGCCCCTCTGTGAGAGGGCTACACCATTTTTCTATCAAGCTGAATACCTGTATTCCTGCGGATTTTCTCTGATTTTTTTCATAAGTGCCTTGAGTTCATCTTCCGTGGGAATATCTATCAAGCCTATCGCTGTAAAGTAAATATCAACCTTCACATAACGAAGAAATTGCTTTCTGTATCAGCGCTTCATTTTCCGGATCAATATAAGTAGTTGCCTCGTCCAAAATGACGATTGGTGCGTTTTTCAACATGGCACGGGCAATTGTGATCCGTTGACGTTCTCCGCCGGAAAGATGTGAACCTGCACTGCCGACAACCGTTTCATATCCTTTATCCAATCCACGAATGAAATGATCACAGCCGCTTCGGATTGCGGCCTGTTCTACTTCTTCATCAGAAGCACTTGGTTTCCCCATACGGATATTTTCACGAATACTACGGTTGAACAGGTAATTATCCTGCGACACATAGGCGAACAGGGATCGCAGAAGGGGAAGCTGCCGGCGTACGGCGTCATAGCCCGCCTGCATGCAGGACGTCATGTGCTCAAAGGTCAGCAGCCCGGCTTCCCCGGGCAGGGCAGGACATAGCCGATACTGCTCCCCGGTGGCGATTTGCTCTTTCAGCCGGCTTCCCATTATGGTCAGCGAATGCGAAGCAATTTCGATCAGATTGTTTTGACAAGGGGCTTCATACGCCTCCGATACATCGATGGCTAGGACTTTCCGTTCCCCGGTTGCCAGAAGCAGGTCCACCGGCAGATTATCGGCCACACCTCCATCCACCAATACCATATCATCCCGCAAAACGGGCTGGAAAACGGCGGGGAAGGCGGCGCTTGCCCGCATGGCCTCGCACACCAGCGCATCTGTCCGCCAAACGGTATGGCGCACGGGCTGCGTTCCCGCCAGGGTATTGGTGTATACTATGGTATTGCCTGTGGCAACATCCACGCTCGGAATCACCAGGCGCATGTCCACGTCCCGCAGGGCCCGCCCTCCTGTCTGCTCATGCAAAAAGCGCTCCATACGTTTCCCTTTGATAAGACCGGAGAGCGAAAGAGTGCGGCGGGTAAGCAGCTCCCAGGCGGCTTTGAGAATGCCGCAGCAGGCGGGATCGATGAACATACCGGGTTTTTCAGCCAAATGGTTCACCAGTTGACAAAGTTGTGCGGGCGATATGCCGCAGGCGTATAGCCCCGCCACGATGCCCCCCGCGCTGGTCCCGGCGATAGCCGTGGGAATCAGCCCTTCCTCGGTGAGCGCCAGCAGCACCCCAACATGTGCCGCACCGCGGGTACCGCCCCCAGCCAATGCGATGCCGAAGGACACAGATAAATTCCCCCCTTCTTTTATTCTAATATATATGATAAAGAAAGGGAGGCCATGCTTAGTGTCTGGTATGACGCTTTGGCCGCCGGTGGCGATACGTCAACGCCTCACCGCCTTCCCGTATTCCCTCCCCGGTGACAACGTAGAAAAATGTGTCCATCAGGATGCGGCAATCCAGCCGCAGAGAAGCATGACGCACATAATAGGCGTCGTAGCGTGCTTTACGTTCCGGACTGACGGTATCCCGGCCGCGCACCTGCGCCAACCCGGTGATGCCCGGCCGCAGCCTGTCCGCTCCCAAACGCTTGCGAAGCGCCAGCAGCCGGGTTTCGGTGAGCACAACCGGCCGTGGACCGATAAAGCTCATATCCCCCTTGAGGACGTTAAACAGCTGGGGCAGTTCATCCAGACTGGTTCGACGTAGGAAACGGCCGACCGGGGTAATATGGGCCGCTGCGCCGGCCAAATCCTGGGTGGCCATATTGGGAGGCGCCGTCGTATACATGGAACGGAATTTATACATGGGGAAAGGTTTTCCGTATTTTCCTGCACGATTTTGCATAAATATTATTTTTCCGTTGGAATCGGCGGCAATGAACAGCGCGATCAGCAGAAAAAGTGGGAACAATAGCGTTAGCAAAATGACAGAAACGACGATATCAAACAGCCGTTTGTAAAAATGGAAATTCAGGTGGTCGTCCTCCTTTTTCGGCATAACTTTATGGATTCATAGTATGCCCTGATTGGGAAATAACTATTGGAGAAGGGAAATGGATAAACGCTAAATCTTTTCCGTTAATCAATAAATAGTCGATGAAAATCGAAATGCTGGGTGGCAAAAAGCAGTAAAAACTTGTAGCATAATGATAAAATGAGTTGAAATATAGAAGCATATATGACAAAGCTTACAAGTTTGCGCATGGTTACAAAAATGATACTTGATTTTTGTATGAGGAGATAGTATAATGCAATACAACAGAAAATCCGAACCATATACCAATTTCTGAAATACGGCTTACGGCTTTCTCACAGACATGAGTCGAACCGTGACCGTCATCAGAAAAGGAGGTAAGAATATGCAGAAAGTCTTGGCGATGTCAAAATTCTCTGCTGAGGTTTCCGGGCGCCGCCGTGCCTATTCTGTGGTGAAGCGCTTATTTGATATTGTCGTTTCTCTTTTGATGATTGTTGTATTATTACCCATTGGTGCACTGGTGGCCCTTATCGCCGCCATCGACACAAAAGGGAACCCCTTCTTTGTGCAGGTACGTATGGGGCGCAACAACCGGCCGTTTAAAATGGTAAAGTTCCGCACCATGAGCGTGAATGCGCCGGCCAACGTTGCGACGTATCAGTTGGAGCATCCGGAAACGTATATTTCCGCCGTAGGCGGGACTTTGCGTAAGCTGAGTGTGGACGAGTTGCCGCAGCTGTTCAATATTCTCAAAGGGGATATGAGCTTTATCGGCCCGCGCCCGGTTGTGCTTTCTGAAACGGTTTTGCTCGATCTTCGTTCAAAGAACGGCGCTTCTACGGTTCGCCCTGGATTGACCGGTCTGGCCCAGATCAATGGCCGCGACGATGTGCCGGTTTTTGAAAAAGCCCAATTTGATGGGCAGTATGCGCGGAGCTTGTCGCTGCGCGAGGATATGCGTATCCTGTTCAAGACGGTTGGGTATGTGTTGCATTCCCGTGGCGTGACGGAGGGCGCAAACCCGACGGTGGCGGCAGTTTCCAAAAGCGAGCGCTCGGCCTGAATGTAAAAGGTGAACTTGTGTTGCATGCCCGCAGAAATGCGGGCATTTTCCTATGTCAGCGAGCGACTGCTTTCTGACCAGATTTTTAAGGAAAAGGATGAAATGCGATGAGTGAAAACTGCACACATGATTGCTCCAGCTGCAGTGCGGAATGCGCCAGCCGGCAGGAGCAGGACATGCACGCCAAGCTGAATGAATTCAGTGCGGTGAAAAAGGTGATCGCCGTCAGCAGCGGCAAGGGCGGCGTGGGCAAATCGTCCGTAACCGCCATGCTGGCGGTGCTGATGGCCCGGCGCGGATATAAGGTGGGGGTGTTGGATGCGGATATTACCGGTCCGTCCATCCCGGCGGCGTTTGGCTTGACGCGCAAGGCCAAGGGCTCGGCGATGGGAATCCTGCCCGAAGAGAGTCATATGGGCATCAAGGTCATGTCCATCAATCTGCTGCTGGAGCATGAGGAGGAGCCGGTTGTATGGCGCGGCCCGGTGCTGGCCGGCGCGGTGACGCAGTTCTGGACCGACGTGGCATGGGGCGATCTCGACGTGCTCTTCATCGATATGCCGCCCGGAACGGGCGACGTGCCGCTGACTGTGTATCAGTCCATTCCGCTCGACGGGACTATTGTCGTTTCCACGCCGCAGACGCTCGTGCAGATGGTGGTGGGCAAGGCCCGCAAAATGGCCGAAATGCTGCATATCCCGGTGCTCGGCCTGGTCGAGAACATGAGTTGTGTCATCTGCCCCGACTGCGGCAAAAGGGTGCCGCTGTTCGGAGACAGTGAATTGCTTGAAAAGGCGGCCGCCGATATCGGTGTTCCGGTGCTGGCCAAGCTGCCGATGGACGGGCAGATTGCGCGCCTTTGCGATCTGGGCGAGATTGAACGCGTGGTATGCGACGATCTGGAACCGGCTGTCGATACAGTGGAATCGCTGCTGCAATCATGATAAAAAATCCGGCACGGCCATTTGGCCGTGCCGGATTTTGGCTTATATGGGGCAGCGGTATCAGACTAACCCCGACTTGGATGGTGGAAAAAGCGGGATCGGTATTGACGCCCAATAGACGCCGACAGCCCGTGCACCGATCGGGGCCGAAAACCGCTTGCCGCAAGAAAAGCTTATTCGCCCGCCTGCGCGCGGTTAACCGCACACAGCACGCCCTGTATGGACGCGAGATTGATATTGCTGGCGATCCCCACGCCGCAGATGGTGCCGCCGTCCGGCTTGCGCAGCTGGATATAGGCGATGGCCTTGGAGTCGGAGCCGGTGGAAATGGCATGCTCGTGATAGCTCAGGAACTCATAGGTGTTCATGTGTTCGGCCCGCAGCGCATTGAAGAAGGCGTCGAGGGGACCGTTGCCCTTCCCGCTGAGTTTTACCTCGCGGCCGGCCGCGTCGAGAACGCCTTCGAAGCGCACTTCATCCGCTTCCTCCGTAAAGCGGTGAGAGCGCAGGGAATAGACGGCCGGCACGTCGAGGTAATGCTTTTTGAACACGCCGAACAGCTCGTCGGAAGACAATTCACGGCCCACGCGATCGCATTCCGCCTTGACCAAGGCGCCAAACTCCGGCTGCATTTCCTTAGGAATATGATAGCCGAATACCGTCTGCATGACGAAGGCAGCGCCGCCTTTGCCCGACTGCGAGTTGATGCGGATAATCGGCTCATACTGCCGGCCGACGTCGGCCGGATCGATGGGCAGATAGGGGATCTCCCAATACGGGGTGCCGGAGGTGCGCATGTATTCGGTGCCCTTGTTGATGGCATCCTGATGGGAACCCGAGAAGGCGGTAAACACCAGATCGCCGGCGTACGGATGCCGCTCATGCACCCGCATTTTGGTGCAGCGCTCGTACATTTCACGCAGGGCGGGCAGCCGGCTGAAATTCAGTCCGGGATCGATGCCCTGGGTGTACATGTTCAGGCCGGTGGTCACGATATCCAGATTACCGGTGCGCTCGCCGTTGCCGAAGAGGGTGCCTTCCACCCGTTCGGCGCCCGCCAGCAGGGCCAGTTCGGTGGCGGCCACGCCGGTACCCCGGTCATTGTGCGGATGAATGCTGATGATGGCGGCTTCCCGGTTCGGCAGATGGCGGATGAAATATTCGATTTGATCCGCGTACGTGTTGGGGGTGCACATCTCCACCGTGTTGGGCAGGTTGAGGATAACGGGATTATCCTTCGTGCTGCCCAGCGCGTCCATCACAGCGGCGCAAATGGCCACCGCATTGTCCATCTCGGTGCCGGAAAAGCTCTCGGGCGAGTATTCATACCGGATATGGGTGTCGCCCTCAAAGTGCTCGGTCAGTTCGCGGATGAGCTTGGCGCCTTCCACCGCAATGTCAATAATACCGTCCATGTCTTTTTTGAAAACCACCTTGCGCTGCAGGGTGGAGGTCGAATTGTAAAAATGGACGATGACGTTTTTGGCGCCGCGGATGGCGTCAAAGGTTTTGTGGATCAGATGCGCGCGCGCCTGTACGAGCACCTGGATGGTCACATCATCCGGAATATGGCCGCCTTCGATGAGCTCGCGGCAGATCTCGTATTCCGTCTCGGAGGAAGAGGGAAAGCCGATTTCGATCTCCTTGAATCCCATGTCGCACAAGGCATGGAAAAATTCGAGCTTCTGCTGCAGATTCATGGGATCGACGAGCGCCTGGTTGCCGTCGCGCAGATCCACGCTGCACCAGATGGGGGCCTTTTCAATGACGCGGTCCGGCCACTGGCGGTCGGGCAGATGGATTTGTTCAAAGGGAATGTACTTGTGAAATGACGGGTTCATAACGGGACCTCCTTCGTGGTTTTGAAAAGCCGCCCCCTGTACGCGGGGACAAGAAAACCCGTCCCCGCAATATGCGGGGACGGGCGAAAAATCGCACGTGGTACCACCCAGCTTCAGACGCCGTACGGCGTCCCTCAGCGGACCTCCAGCAAGGTCCCGGCCGATAACGAGGCCAACACGTTCCGCCCTGCGCAGCGCGGTCAGGCGGACGACTCAGGGATGAGCTATCCATACGGGGCCCGCCGCCGGCTCGCACCGTCCGCCGGCTCTCTGTGCGTCAGACGCCCGTATCTTATTCCCGTCACAGTCTTTGAGGGGTTATGGCTTTTCTTCATTATATGCGGGAAAGACCGAATTGTCAAGGGGCGTTTTTCGGGGGAGCGGGATGAGGAGCGGTTGGCTGTAAGCCGCCTTCTGGTTCGCGCCACTTCGCCCGAGCCAATGCCAAAAGACGAAGGCGGCGCTGCGTGTTCAGCCAGGCTATGGCTTTAGGGCGCTTGCAATATGCATAAATCGATACGATTCTGCTCGACAGGCGCCTTGCACTGCGGTATACTGAAGGCCAAGAGGTGAAGGATATGCTGAACGTTTCGGGCTACATAGGTGTATCCAGTGAGATTCCCGTGACGGGCGAGGGCCGGCCGCTGGTGGTGTCGAGCTGTGGGCATTATAAACTGATCCGGCAGACCGAGCTGCACACCGTGCGGGAACAGGGGCGGCCGGACTACCAGCTGCTGTATGTGGCGGCCGGGGTCATGACGCTGCGGGTTTCGGGGCAGGAACAGACGGTTCGGGAGGGGCATGCCGTGCTGTATCTTCCGGGAGAGCCGCAGGATTATCGGTACCGGCTGGCGGACCGGCCGGATATCTACTGGCTGCATTTTGCAGGGGAGCGTGTGCCGGCATTGCTGGAGCGGCTCGGGCTGCAGGAACGCGTGCTGCGTGCGCCGGCACGCAACGACTATGCCCGCTTGTTTGAAACCGTCATCCGGGAGCTGCAGTTCCGGCAGGAACGGTTTGAAACGATGACCGCCCTGTATTGCGAAGAGCTGCTGACGCTGCTGGCGCGGCACGCGGCGCAGCCGGACAGCGGGCTGCACGAACAGGTGGAAGAGGCGATCCAGCTGTTCCATACGCATTACCGGGAACCGCTGCAGATTGCCGCCTATGCCCGGGAGAAGGGAATGAGTCCCTGCTGGTTCACACGGCTTTTTCACCGGCAGACGGGCATTTCGCCGCAGCAATATTTAACGAACGTGCGCATCGGGAAGGCGCGCGAGCTGCTCGCGACCACGGGATATACCGTCGGAGAGGTGGCGGAGCTGTCCGGATATGCCAATCCGCTGTATTTCAGCCGGATTTTTCACCGCGTTACCGGGTTGTCTCCCACGGCTTATCGTGCGGGAGGCACCGGAAAAAAAGAATAAAAACTCCGGCTTTTTTCGAAGAAAAGGCTCCCGCCTCCCTTATTCTGACACAATATGCGTTTTCGCCTGCCTATAATGGAAGCTACCGAATTCTAAATGGTGGTGAGGACGTTGAAACAGAAAGTATACGCCGCGGGCGAGGCGGGACAAGCCGTGGAGACCGGCGTTTCGACAAAAGGAGAGGGGAACCTGCGTCAAGTGGCCCTGGTGGCGCTGTGGGCGCTGGTGGGGCTTATTGTGCCCCGCGCCTCGGTATACGGAGGTATGGCGCCCTTCGGCGTGGGGGTGGCGGCGGCCATGTCCGGACCGGGGGCGTTCATTGTATACCTGGCGTCGGTGGTGGGGTATCTGCTGCCCATGGGGGCGGCCTTTCCGCTGCGGTACATAGCGGCCATTGCCGCTGTGGGCGGCATACGCTGGGCGCTGGGTTCTCTTCCCGGCGTGGGAAAACGCACCGGACTGGCACCGGTGCTTGCTTTCGTTTGTACGGCCGTGACGGGTGCCGCCATGACCTTTATCGGCGGAACGGACGTGTATCAGGTGCTCATCGTCCTGGCGGAAAGCCTCATCGCGGGCGGGTTCGCCTATTTCACGGCGGTGGCCGTCAAGCTGCTCGGCGAGGGGACAACCCCCACGCTGAGCGCGCAGCAGCAGGCTGCCCTGGTGGTGGTCGGTTCGGTGGTGCTTATGGCGATTTCCGCCGTGCAGTTCAGCGGCATTTCCCCCGGCCGCATCCTCGCGGTCGTCTTTGTGCTGCTGCTCGCGCGGTGCGGCAAGGAGCAGGGAGGCGCTATCGCCGGCGTGGTGCTCGGCGTGGCCATGGCGCTTGCCGCGCCGGAACGGCTGGTGCTGGCGGCGGCCTATGCCTTCGGCGGCCTGATGGCGGGCATCTTCGCCCGGTTCGGCAAGTTCGCCGCGGCCGGGGCGTTTCTTGTGTCGTGCGTGATCGTGTTTATGACAACGGCCACCGATCTGCTGGTGGTGGCCAATATTTATGAAGCGCTCGGCGGCGGGATTATTTTCGTCGCCCTGCCCAAAGCGGTGGACCGGAAGATCAACCGGTTTTTTGTGCGCGGCCGGGATATTCCGGCGGTGGAAGGGCTGCGCCGTTCGGTGGTCATGCGCCTCGACTGCGCCGCCAAGGCGATGGACGAGGTGGCGACGACGGTCGATTCCGTGTCCCATAAGCTGGCGAACCTGAGCGCGCCGGATCTCGGCTCGGTTTACCGCGGTGTGTCGGACAGCGTGTGCCGGTCCTGCGGGCTGCGCATGTACTGCTGGGAGAGCTGCTTTTCCGATACCATGTCGTCCCTCAACGATCTGACGCCCGTTCTGCGCGAAAAGGGACGGGTGGAAAAGGAGCAGATTGGCGGGCATCTGGCGCGTCACTGCGGCCGGCTCGACGAGATTGCGGGGCGTATCAGCAGCGGCTACGGCGAGTATCTTGTGCGGGAAAGCGCCTGGCGGCGTCTGTCGGAAATCCGTACGGTACTGACCGATCAGTTTGCGGGCATGTCCGAGCTGCTCGACGAACTGTCGGCCGGTTTTGACGGGGCGGAGCCGGTGGATACCGAGGCGGCCGCCCGGGTCATGGCGGTGTGCGAGGATCACGGTCTGCTCGTGGAGGATGCGATCTGTTTTGTGGGGCGTTCGGGCCGCATGACGGTGGAGATACTCGCCGCCGACGCCGGCGTAAAGCTGCGGCAGAGCCGCTGGTTCCGCGACATCTGCGACGCGTGCGGACGGGATTTCGATCATCCGGTCACCGCCCGCCTCGGCGACGCGGTCAAGATTACGCTTACGGAAAAGCCCGCCTTTACCCTGTCGGTCGGTTCGGCGCAGCTGTGCTGCGGCAGGGAAAAGCTCTGCGGCGATGCGTTTGAGACCTTCGCAGACGGGGCGGGACGGCAGTATGTCGTGCTCAGTGACGGGATGGGAAGCGGCGGCCGTGCGGCCGTGGACGGCGCGATGGCAGTGGGGCTGACCTCCCGATTACTCAAAGCCGGGTTTGGACAGGACAGCGTGCTCCGCCTTATCAATTCCGCTCTGATGGTCAAAGCGGGGGACGAAAGCCTTGCCACGCTGGACATCGCGTCCGTCGATTTGTTTTCCGGTCGGATGGAAAGCCTCAAAGCGGGGGCTTCCGCCTCGCTGCTGCGCAGTATGGGCCGGGTCTCCCGCATCGAGCGCGCCTCTCTGCCGATCGGTATACTGCGGGATGTGCATTTCGAACGCAGCAGCGACACGCTGGTGGACGGCGACATCCTGCTGCTCATGAGCGACGGCGTGGTCAGCGAGGGCATCGCCTGGGTGGAGGAAATGCTCCGCGATTTCGACGCGGACAAAAGCGGCATGAACCGGCTCGCGGAAGAGATCGCGGCGGCCGCCCGCCGCCGGCAACAGGGGGCGCGGGAGGATGACATCACCGTCGTGGCAATGCAGGTGAAAAAAGCCGGATGAAACAGGGAAGTCCGGTCTGCCGGACATCTTTCATAAGCTGGATTGCGGGGAAAATCGTTGGATTTTCCCCGCTCTTTTTATGTGGATTTCGTCATACAGGAAATTATACGCGGAAAATCCTTCTGCACGTCTTTTTCTTGCTCTTTTATTAAATAAATGTTATAATAAACAGACGTGCCCGCATGGTAAATTCTGCGGGCCGGATTGGAAACCACTGCCGGTATTGCCCGGCCGCGATAGTAGGAGGCACCATTTTGCGAATTGGCATCGATATTGGGTCCACGACCGTCAAGGTGGTCGTGCTGGACGACAACGATCAGACGATTTTTCAGGCGTATGAACGCCATATGTCCAAAGTGCGCGAGAAAACGGCCGAGATGCTCGGCCGTCTGACCGATACGCTGGCGGGCCAGGAGGTTCACGCCGCCATCACCGGTTCGGCCGGCCTGGGCGTGGCCAACGCGTCGGGCGTGGATTTTGTGCAGGAGGTGTTCGCCACCGCCGGTGCGGTGGAACGCTTTATTCCCGACACCGATGTGGTGGTGGAGCTCGGCGGCGAGGACGCGAAAATTATCTTTCTGACCGGCGGCCTGGAGGAGCGCATGAACGGCTCCTGCGCGGGCGGCACCGGCGCCTTCATCGACCAGATGGCGACGCTGCTCGGCATTTCGGCGGACGAGCTGGACGCGCTCAGCCTGCAGCATGAAAAGCTCTACGCCATTGCCTCGCGCTGCGGCGTATTCGCCAAGTCGGACATTCAGCCGCTGCTCAACCAGGGCGCACAGAAGGCGGACATCGCCGCGAGCATTTTCCAGGCGGTGGTCAACCAGACGGTGGCCGGCCTCGCGCAAGGACGCGAAATCAAGGGCAAGGTGCTCTTCCTCGGCGGCCCCCTCTTCTTCCTCAAGGGGCTGCGTGAGCGGTTCGTGGACACACTGAAGCTGTCGGCGGACAACGCCGTCTTCCCGGACAACGCCGACGTTTTTGTCGCGGTGGGCGCGGCCTGCTATGCCGGGCAATGCGCGCCCATGCGCTTTGAAGAGCTGCTCGAACGCATCGAAAATGCGTCCACCCTCAAAAACACCACCAACACGCTGCAGCCGCTCTTCGCTTCGGACGAGGAGTACGCCGCCTTCACGGCGCGGCATGCCGCCCATTGCCCGCCCCCGATGGACGCGGACAGCTATACCGGCGACGCCTATCTCGGCGTAGACGCCGGATCCACCACGACCAAGGTGGCGCTCATCGCACCGGACGGCGGCCTGCTGTACACCTATTACGCTTCTAACCAAGGCAACCCCGTGGCTGTGGTGCTCGAGCAGCTGCAGGAGATTTACCGCCGCTTCGGCGACCGGGTCATCATCCGGGGCAGCGCGGCTACCGGCTACGGCGAGGAACTCATCAAAAACGCGTTTCATATCGATCTCGGGCTGGTGGAAACGGTGGCGCACTACCGCGCCGCCCGCCACTTCAGCCCGGACGTGGATTTTATCATCGACATCGGCGGGCAGGATATGAAGTGCTTCAAAGTGCGCGGCGGCGCCATTGACAGCATCCTGCTCAACGAGGCGTGCTCCTCCGGCTGCGGCTCTTTTATCGAGACCTTTGCCAAGGCGCTCGGCTACGACATCGCGACCTTCTCCAAGCTCGGTCTGCGGGCGGAGAAGCCGGTGGATCTCGGTTCCCGCTGCACCGTGTTCATGAACTCCTCGGTCAAGCAGGCGCAGAAGGAGGGCGCGGGGGTGGACGACATCTCCGCCGGCCTGTCCATCAGCATTGTGAAAAACGCGATTTATAAGGTCATCCGCGCCTCTGACCCGGCTGAGCTGGGCCGCCATATCGTGGTGCAGGGCGGCACCTTCCTCAACGACGCGGTGCTGCGCAGCTTTGAACTGGAGCTGGGGACCGAGGTGGTCCGCCCGACCATTGCGGGCATCATGGGGGCGTACGGCGCGGCGCTGTGGGCCTGTGACGCGGTGCAGCGCGGGCGGATTTCGGGTGAGGTCTCCGGTCTGCTTACCACCGAGGAGCTGGCCAATTTCACCCATACGGCGAAATCCAGCCAGTGCGGCCTGTGCGGCAACCACTGCCAGCTGACCATCAATTCCTTCGGCGGCAACCGGCGCTTTATTTCGGGTAACCGCTGCGAGCGGCCGCTCGGCCGGGGAAAGAAGAAAGAAATCCCCAATCTGTATAAATGGAAATACGACTATATCCGCTCGCTACAGGGCGGGGAGAACCGGCGGGGGCGCATCGGCATTCCGCTGGGGCTTAATCTGTATGAAAACCTGCCCTTCTGGCACGCCTTTTTCACCACGCTCGGCTACGAGGTGGTGCTTTCGCCCGAGTCCAACCGCGATCTGTATGCCTGCGGCCAGCACACCATCCCGTCGGATACCGTGTGTTATCCCGCCAAACTGATGCACGGACACGTGGAAAAGCTGCTGGAAATGGGCGTGGACGCGATTTTCTATCCCTGCCTGCCCTATAATTTCGATGAGGAGCGGGGGGACAACCACTACAACTGCCCTGTTGTCGCATACTATCCCGAGCTGCTCGCCGCCAATGTGGCGCAGCTGGAGCAGGTGCGGTATATGGCCCCGTATTTCGGCATCCACCGGCCCAATGACTTTGCCAAGAAGGCGGCGGCCTATTTCGGCGAGACGCTGCATCTGCCGGCGGGAGAGGTCAAAAAGGCGGCGCGCGCGGCGTATAAGGCGTATAACGCGTACATGCAGGCCATCCGCGATAAGGGGGAGGAGATCGTTGCCTGGGCACGGGCCAACGGCAAGCGCATCATCGTGCTTTCGGGCCGTCCCTATCATATCGACCCCGAAATCAACCACGGCATCGACGGGCTGCTGACCTCCTTCGACCTGGCGGTCGTGACCGAGGATGCAGTCGCCCATCTGGGCGAGAGAAAGCCGGTGCACGTGCTCAATCAGTGGACCTATCACAGCCGGCTGTATGCGGCGGCCCAGTATGTCACCACCCAGCCCGACATGCAGCTGGTGCAGCTGGTATCCTTCGGGTGCGGCATTGACGCCATCACCACCGACGAGGTGCGCGCCATTCTCGAGCGCGGCGGCAAGCTGTACACCCAGCTGAAGATCGACGAAATCAACAATCTCGGCGCGGTCAAGATCCGTATCCGCAGCCTGCTCGCCGCCATGGACGCACGCGAGGAGGAAGAAGCGGCGGCACGCAGCGCGGGATGAGTTTTCCAGGAAAGGAACCGTATATGGCACAATTGCAGTACAACGAGCAGGGACGTCTGCTCTTTACCGAAGAGATGAAAAAGGAGTATACCCTCCTCATGCCCCAGATGCTGCCCGTCCATTTCACCATGCTGTGCAAGGTGCTGGAAATGGAAGGCTACAAGGTGGATATGCTCACCACCAACCACCGGGGCATCGTGAATGAGGGCCTCAAATATGTCCACAACGACACCTGTTACCCCGCGCTGCTGGTCATCGGCCAGCTGATCGACGCGGTCAAGAGCGGAAAATACGATCCCCATAAGCTCGGCCTGCTCATCAGCCAGACAGGCGGCGGATGCCGGGCCTCCAACTATATCCATCTGCTGCGCAAGGCGCTGCATCGCGCGGGGTACGATTATATCCCCGTCGTATCGGTCAATCTGTCGGGGCTGGAGAAAAATCCCGGCTTTTCGCTGGGACTCGGCGTGATAATGCGCATGGCGTATTCCATGCTGTACGGCGACATCATCGTGCATATGGCCAACCAGTGCCGCCCCTACGAGCTGGTGGAGGGGGAGACCGACCGCCGCATCGCCAAATGGGTGGAGCGCCTGGTGGGGGAGTTCGGCAAAAAGGGCGCGTTCAGCAAGGCGCGCGTGCGGGAGAACTTCAACGCCATTGCCGATGATTTTGCCTCTATTCCGGTACACCGCGTGCCCAAGGTGCGCGTGGGCGTGGTCGGCGAAATTTATGTGAAATTCGCGCCGCTGGGCAACAACAACCTGGAGGAGTTTCTCCGTTCGGAGGACTGCGAGCCGGTGGTGCCCGGCCTGACCGACTTCATCCTCTTCAAATGCGATAACCGGGTGGAGGATCACAAGCTTTACGGCGGCAAGACCGCCACGTATATCGGTGCGGGTTTCCTGATGAAATACGTACGCCGTATCCAGAACGACATGATCGCCGCCGTGCGCCGGCATCCCGAGTTTCGCGCCCCCTGCACCTTCGATCATCTCAAGAAGCTGGTCAAGGGGTATCTCGGCTACGGCAATAAAATGGGCGAGGGCTGGCTGCTGACGGGTGAAATGCTCGAGCTCATCGATTCCGGTATCTGCAACATCGTGTGTACCCAGCCCTTCGGCTGCCTGCCCAACCATGTGGCGGGCAAGGGCATGGTGCGCAAGATCAAAAGCAACCATCCCGAGGCCAACATCGTATGCATCGACTATGATCCCGGCGCGACGCGCATCAATCAGGAAAACCGCATCAAGCTGATGCTGGCCAACGCGCGCCTGCACGCCGGCACGGCCGAAAAGCCGCGCATCACCGCCGTGTCTGTGCGCGGGAAAGAAGAACAGGCCGCTTCGGCCCGCTGACACACATATTCCGCCGCCCTTCCGGCAACACTAATGCGCAGCAAACGCATGAAAGGAAGGGCCGGATATGCACAACCAGAACAGCGGCGCCGCGCCGCATGAGGCGGCGGCCATACAGGAGCAGCTTAAGGACGTGGTGGAGAACGGGGCGGTGACGACCGACAACGGGCGCCATGTGATCCACTGCCTGACCATTATCGGCCAAATCGAGGGGCATTATGCCCTGCCGGCCGAGAACAAAACCACCAAATACGAGCATGTTATGCCGCAGCTCGTGGCGATTGAGGAAAGCCAGGACATCGAGGGACTGCTTATTCTGCTCAACACGGTGGGCGGGGATATCGAGGCGGGGCTTGCCCTCGCGGAGCTGATTGCGGGCATGAAGAAGCCTACGGTTTCCCTCGTGCTCGGCGGCGGGCATTCCATCGGCGTGCCGCTGGCCGTTGCGGCAAAAAAATCCTTTATCGCTTCCTCCGCCACCATGACCATCCACCCGGTGCGCATCAACGGGCTGGTGCTCGGCGTGCCGCAGGCGTTCACCTATTTTCAGCGCATGCAGGAGCGGATCACCACCTTTGTGACCGAAAATTCGCATATTGCGCCCGCCCGGTTCACCGAGCTTTGCATGAACACGGACGAGCTGGCCACCGATGTGGGCAGCGTGCTCGACGGGGAGGATGCGGTGAAGGAAGGGCTTATCGATTCGCTAGGATCTCTGTCCGATGCGCTCGATGCGCTCGACGCCCTCATCGACGAGCGGCGCGGGCAGACGGACAAGCCGCCGCAAGCAAAGGCGTAGCCTTTTGCCGGGGGAATCCCGGCTTTACATACCATTTTGTACGGGAGAAGGGGTGCCTGCCATGGCGCAGAAAAAAAACAGCCGAACCCGGCCTTCCTCGGCTAAGGAGGCCGCGAAGAGCCGTTCTTCCTCGGCTAAGGGGAAACCCACCGCCGAACAGACGAGCGCCCGCCATCAGATGGCGGCGGTGCTGCTGCTGGCGGGGGCCATTCTGCTCTTCTGCCTGGCCGTCATACCGGGCGGCAGCCTCTGGAAACAGCTGCACAGTCTGATTCTGGGCCTTTTCGGGATATGCGGGTTTATTCTGCCTGTGCTGATGGTGTATATTGCGGTGCTCTCCGCGATGGAGCGGCCCATCGGCAGTCTGTCCAGCAAGCTGTGGCAGTGCGTGCTGCTGCTCGTCATGCTGGGCAGCGCCTTGTACATATTCACTTCGTCGCCCGAGGGCGTCAATTATTTCCGCGCCATCGGCGACGCCTATATGGACGGGATCCGACTGCGCGGCGGCGGGGTGCTGGGCGTGCTGCTCGGGTATCCGCTGGAATACGCCTTCACCGATTTGGGCGCCAAAATCATCATTATATTGCTGGTGTTCGTCTTCGTGATGCTGGTGACGGGTACCACCATCCTGACCCTGTTCCGCACCGCGTATAAGCCAGTCAAGAAAACCAAGGAATCCATCGAGACCGCCATGACCACCGCCGCCGAACGGCGGCAGCAGCGGGCGGCTTCCATTGATGTGGAGCTTGGCGAAGGCTATGTGGACGCCAAGGAGCGCCGCCGGCGGCGGGTGGATATCCCCTTTGATGAAAACGAGGAGGAAGCGGAGGAGATCCCGCTTCCGGAAGAGGCCCCGCCCCCTCCGCCAAAATCGGAAAAGCTCATCGCGCTGGAAAAGGCGGCGCGCGATCTGCAGGAGGAAGAGCCTGCCTCTGCGGTGCAGGAAGAAGCGGAAGCGTTTACGCCGCCCGAGACGGTGGAGCTTTTTGCACAGGAGGAAACGAGCTATCGCTATCCGCCGCTTTCCCTGCTGGATGAGCCGAAACAGAACGCCGCGGACAACGGGGATATGGATATCCAAAAGCTGTCCGCCCTGCTGGTCGGCACCCTCAAGGATTTCGGGGTGAGCACCCGGGTCATCGACGTCACGCGGGGCCCGTCGGTCACCCGCTTTGAGCTGGAACCGAGCGCCGGGGTAAAGATCAGCCGCATCACCGGTTTGGCGGATGACATTGCGCTGCGCCTGGCGACAACGGGGGTGCGTATCGAGGCGCCTATTCCCAATAAGGCGGCGGTGGGCATCGAGGTGCCCAACAAGACGCGGCGCACCGTCTGCCTGCGCGAGCTGCTGGATACGACCGAGTTCTCCTGCGCGAAGGGCAAGCTGACCGTGGCGCTCGGCAAGGATATCGAGGGGCGTATCGTGCTCGCCGATCTGGCTAAAATGCCCCATCTGCTGATTGCGGGCACCACTGGTTCGGGTAAATCGGTGTGCACCAATTCGATGATCCAGTCCATTCTGTACCGCGCCAACCCGGATGAGGTCAAGCTCATGCTCATCGACCCGAAGCAGGTGGAATTTGGCATTTACAACGGCATTCCCCATCTGCTTGTGCCGGTTGTGACCGACCCGCGCAAGGCGGCCGGCGCACTCGGCTGGGCGGTCAACGAGATGCTGCACCGGTATAAGGTGTTCGCGGAAAACAACGTGCGCGATCTGGAATCCTATAACGCACTGGCCCGCAAGAGCGAGACGCTCAAGCCCATGCCGCTGTATCTGATTGTCATCGACGAGCTGGCCGACCTGATGATGGCGGCGGCCAGCGAGGTGGAGGATTCCATCATCCGCCTGGCGCAGATGGCGCGTGCGGCGGGCATGCATATGGTTATTGCAACACAGCGGCCTTCGGTGGACGTCATCACCGGCCTCATCAAAGCGAATATCCCGAGCCGTCTGGCCCTGACCGTTGCGTCGGCGGTGGATTCGCGCACCATTCTTGATGCAGGCGGGGCGGAGAAGCTGCTCGGCTACGGCGATATGCTGTTTATGCCGGTGGGACAGCCCAAGCCGCTGCGCGTGCAGGGCTGCTTCGTCAGCAACAGCGAGGTGGAAGCGGTGGTCAGCTTCCTGAAAGACACCGACAAGCACGAGTACGATCAGGCGGTTATGGAAGAGATCGAGCGGCAGGCCGCCGCGGCCGGCAAAGGAACCGGCAAGGGCAAGGCCGCCGAGGACGGCGGCGAGAGCGATGGCGAAGAGGACGATATGCTGCCGCAGGCCATCGAAGTGGTGGTGGAGGCAGGCATGGCCTCTACCTCCCTGCTGCAGCGGCGGCTGCGCCTGGGCTATGCCCGGGCGGGGCGCATCATCGACCAGCTCGAGCAGCGGCATATCATCGGCCCCCACGAGGGAAGCAAGCCCCGGCAGGTGCTCATCACCCGCCAGCAGTGGCAGGAAATGAGCTTTCGCGGGGACGAGGACGAAACAGAAGAATAAGCGGAACGCCGCGGGTGAGAATCCGCGGCGTTTTTATCTGAAAATCCGATAAAAACAAAGATATGTCTTGATTGTGTTGTATCATGGCATCGGAGGTGAAAATGGGATGCCATATGATGCACAGGAATGGGAATTCTTATCTCAATTTAAGACGCTGCCGGAAGAGATGCAGGAAGTGTTTTTGTGGTTCATTCAGCATTTTGAGGATATGTGCCGGCTGATGAGCGAAGAGAAAGTCCCGGACGAGGAATTGCGGCAGCTGGCGGAACGCCTGTTTGAAGAAAAGGCCTATTTCCCTGGTATGTTGGCGCAGCTGCGTCTGTTGCAGCGCGGGTGGCATGGCGCTTGTACTTGATTTTGTGGGCCGGATGCGGTACCATAATACGTGTGAATATGCGGATAGGAATTGAGGAACGTTATGCCTTTTTTACCGATAACCAAAAAAGAAATGCGGGCGCGCGGCTGGGAGCGGCCCGACGTGGTGCTGGTGACCGGCGACGCGTATGTGGATCACCCCTCCTTCGGCGCGGCGATCGTCTCCCGCGTGCTGGAGGCGGCGGGCTTTCGCGTCTGTGTGCTGTCCCAGCCGCGCAGCGACGCCGATTACACCCGCTTCGGCGAGCCGGCGATCGGCTTCTTTGTGACGGGCGGCAACATCGATTCGATGGTTGCCCATTACACCGCCGCCAAGCGCAAGCGCAGCGACGACGCCTATACCGCCGGCGGCAAAGCGGGCGCGCGTCCGGATCGGGCCACCATCGTGTACTGCCATGCCATACGGCGGCTGTATCCGGCAAGCCCGCTGATTATCGGCGGGCTGGAAGCGTCACTGCGCCGGTTCGCGCATTACGATTACTGGGACGATGCGGTGCGGCCCTCCATTCTGCTGGACAGCGGGGCAGATTTGCTCGTGTTCGGCATGGGGGAGACCCAGACGGTGGAAATCGCGCGCCGCCTTGCCGCGGGCGAGCCGGTTTCGGCCCTGACCGACATCCGGGGGACCTGTTACGCCGTCCCGGTGCGGGAATACACGCCCCGGCCTTGCGCCGAATGCCCCTCCTTTGAGCAGGTGGCGGCGGCCACCGACGCGGGAAAACGCCAGTATGCTCTTTCCGCCCGCATCCAGCAGGATGAACAGGACGAGGTACGCGGCAAGACGGTCATCCAGCGCCACGGCGCGGTTATCGTGGTGCAGAATCCGCCCATGCCCATGCTGGACACGCCATCCCTCGACGCGGTGTACGAGCTGCCCTACATGCGGGCGGCGCATCCGGCTTACGAGGCGCTCGGCGGCGTGCCCGGCATCGAAGAGGTGCAGTTTTCCATCACCCACAACCGCGGGTGCTTCGGCGCGTGCAATTTCTGTTCGCTGGCCTTTCATCAGGGACGCCGCATCGCCTGCCGCAGCGAAGAGTCGGTGGTGCGCGAGGCGATTGCCTTGACCAAGCTGCCCGGCTTTAAAGGGTATATCCACGACGTGGGAGGGCCGACGGCCAATTTCCGCCGCCCGTCCTGCAAGGGACAGCTCAAAAAGGGGCTGTGCAAGGGCAAAAAATGTCTGGCCCCGTCGCCCTGCCCGGCACTCGAGGCGGATCACAGCGAATACCTTCATCTGCTGCGCCGGCTGCGGGCGCTGCCAGGGGTCAAAAAGGTGTTTATCCGCTCGGGTGTGCGCTTCGATTATCTGCTGGCGGATAAGGACGAAAGCTTTTTCCGCGAACTGGTCGCCCACCATGTCAGCGGGCAGCTGAAGGTGGCGCCTGAGCACTGCTCCGCCGCGGTGCTGCGCGCCATGGGCAAGCCGCCCATCGAAACCTACCGCCGGTTTCAGAAGCGGTTTTATGAACTGACCAAGAGCATGGGAAAGAAGCAGTATCTGGTGCCCTATCTCATGTCCTCCCATCCGGGGAGTACGCCGCGCGACGCGATTGAGCTGGCCGTGTTTCTCAAGGAAGAAGGGCTGCATCCCGAGCAGGTGCAGGATTTCTATCCCACGCCCGGCACCATCTCCACCGCCATGTTTTACACCGGGCTGGATCCCTATACCCTCGAACCGGTATATGTGCCGCGCACTCCGGCCCAAAAGGCAGAACAGCGCGCCCTGCTGCAGTATTTCAAGCCGGAAAACCGGCGGCTGGTGCTGGCGGCGCTGCGGGCGGCGGGGCGCAGCGATTTAATCGGCACAGGACCGCATTGCCTGGTGGCGCCCGATCCCGCGGCGCGCCGGGTTCAGTCAGCCAAAAAGCCCGTGCGGCGCAAAAAACGGTAAAGGCACATGCGGACCGCTTGCCCGGTCCGCATGTTTTTCTATGCGCACCGGCCTTGACGGGACGTCAACCGTTCTATATTGAATATAGGTAAATTTATTTAAACGAAAATTGGCTACAATACATGCGGAGGGGGAATGTTCCGATGAATGTACGCAAGCTGGCGTTGGGCGATCGGAACCGGATCGGCAGCCGAGTGACGGAAGCCCGCCGCAATCTGGGGATCAGCCAGGTGGAGCTGATGGCCAAGCTGCAGACGCGGGGAATTGATATCAGCGCGTCCTCTGTGTCGCTGCTGGAAGGGCAGAAGCGGCCGGTGATGGACTTCGAGCTGGTGGTACTGGCGGATATTTTAAAAGTGGATGTCCATTGGCTGCTCGGAATTGAGGAGAAATAAACATATGGCGGGCAAACGACTGACAGCAAAGGAGAAGAAAAAGCGGGCGCGGCGCCGGTTCTGGACGGGAATCTTCGCCTGCAGCCTGGTGGCGGCGCTGTGCATACTGATAACGGTGAGCGAGCAGATGACGCATCCCTTTCTGCCCACCTGGGAGGAGATTTTCGTCAAGGTCGGCCTGGCCGATCCGCCGCCGGCGGAGGGCGAGCTGCGCGTGCGTGTCCTCGATGTGGGGAACGCGGACTGCATTCTGGCCCGCTGCGGCGGCCAGTCGCTGCTTATCGACGCGGGCGAGAAGGAGAGCGGACCGGATATTGTGAGCGCCCTGCGGCGCGAGGGCGTGAAAAAGCTGGATTATGTCATTGCCACCCATCCGGACGCGGATCACATCGGCGGCATGGCGGAGGTCATTTCCTCGCTGGACATCGGCACCTTTATTATGGCACCGATGCCCGAGGAAGCCACACCCACCACCCGCACCTATACCGCCATGCTGGAGGCGTTGGCGGCCAAGGGGCTTCGATTCACCACCGCCAAGCCGGGGGCGCAGTATGCGCTCGGCGAGGCACGGCTTGACATTCTCGGGCCGACGGAGGAATATCGGGAAACCAACAACCAGTCGGTGGTATGCAAGCTTACTTTCGGAAGCAAGCGGCTGCTGTTCATGGGGGATGCGGAAAAAGAAGCGGAGAATGCGCTGCTGGCCGCGCATACCGATGTCCGGGCGGATGTCATCAAGCTCGGCCACCACGGCAGCGCCAGCTCATCCCAGCGGGAGTTCCTGGAGGCGGTGGGGGCCAAAACCGCCCTCATCACCTGCGGCGCCGGCAACGCTTACGGGCACCCGGAGGAGGAAACGCTTGCCACGCTGCGCGCGCTGGATATCACCGCCTATCGCAGTGATGTGTGCGGGGATATCACGGTGACCACCGACGGACAGACGCTGACCGTTACGACCGAAGAGGGGTAAAGGGCATGTATTACGCAATCGATCGCTTTGAGGGAGACTTTGCCGTGTTGGAGGACGACGGCGGCAACACAATGCCCGTCCGGCGCGCCGCGCTCCCGGCCGGTGCGCGGCAGGGGGATGTGCTGGTCTTGCGCCAGGGACAATATGCGGCTGCGCCGGAGGAAACCCGGCGGCGGCGGGAGGCCGCGCGCTATCTGGAGGACAGGCTGCGCGGGGAGTAGAAGGCGGGGACTTGCATGAGGAATAAGGAGGGGCATATGAGAACGGGTATCCTGCACGGCATGGCAGCTCTGACGGCTTGCCTGCTGCTAGCCTCCTGCGCTCCCGCAGATACGGCGGATACGTCCTCCGGGGCCGCAGAGGGGACGTCTGCCTCTTCCGGCAGCACAACGGTGCGGCAAACCGCCACGGTGATGCAGACGCAGGAAACAAGCACCATGCACACAAGTACGGCAACAGCAAGAACCACAACGGCCAATACGACCGCTGCACGGCCGGCGTCCACGGGAAAAACCACGGCGGCTCCAACAGAAGCGACTGGATCGTCAGCCGCCACGGCCGCCGTTTCCACCGTCGGCAGGACGACGGAAGCCATGCTCGCCTCCATGACGCTGGAGCAAAAGGTGGGGCAGCTCTTTTTTGTCCGCTGCCGGCCCGATTCGGCAGTGCAGGATATCCGGCAGTATCATTTGGGCGGGCTGATCCTGTTTGCCCGGGATACCAAGGAAGAAACCAAAGCCAGCCTGACGGCCAAGATCGCGTCCTATCAGCAGGCGGCCGCTGTGCCGCTGCTGATCGGCGTAGATGAGGAGGGTGGCAAGGTCAACCGGGTGAGCCTGTACAAGGCGTTCCGCGAAACGCCCTTTCTCTCGCCGCAGGAGCTGTATGCGCAGGGCGGGTTCGCGCTCATTGAACGCGATGCAAAGGAGAAGGCGCTGCTGCTGGGTTCGCTCGGCATCTGTGTTAATCTCGCGCCGGTCTGCGACGTGTCGGTGGATGCGGCCGATTATATCTACCCGCGCGCCTTTGGCCGGGATGCGAAGCAGACGGCGGTGTTTGTGCGGACCGTTGTGCGGGCCATGCAGGCAAACGGCGTCGGCGCCGTACTCAAGCATTTCCCGGGGTATGGCAGCAACCCGGACACCCACACGGGTTCCGCCGTCGATAACCGGCCGTACAGCGCCTTTGCGGCGTCCGATTTCCTGCCTTTTCAGGCCGGCATAGAAGCCGGGGCAGGCGCTGTGCTTGTCTCGCACAATGTGATGGCCTGCGTGGATGCACAGGCGCCTGCCTCCCTCTCGCCGGCGGTGCATGAGGTGCTGCGCGGGGCGCTCGGCTTCGGCGGGGTCATTATGACTGACGATTTGGCCATGCAGGCGGTAAGCGAATATGCCGGGACACAGGCCTCCGCCGTGCTTGCCATTCAGGCGGGCAACGATCTGGTCGTGACCACCGATTTTGACAGGCAGATCCCGGCGGTGTTGGCCGCCGTCCGGGAGGGGCGGATTCCCGAGGCGCGCCTGGATCAGTCGGTGCGGCGTGTGTTGGAATGGAAAAGGGCGCTGGGGCTGCTGTAATATGAGGCATAAAAAGGAACGGATCAAAGCGCGTGCTTTGATCCGTTCCTTTTTGATCAGCGCGGCTGTGGGCGTCCTGGCCGCGGCGGGTGCGGTCCTGGCCCGGGCGACGGGTTGGGGCGCGGAGGCCGTGGACCGGGTCCCGGTCCGGGAGGCGGCATGGGCCCCGGCGGCGGAGGAAATGGCGGCTTTGGCGGCCTTGGCGGCCGTGTGGGCCGACAGATAGACAGACCGGGAAAGAGGCGGCATAAACGCCGGCGGGATATGCGCATAACGGGCCATCCTTTCTGCTGTGAACGAAGCGTATGAATCGAAAAGCGGAGAAACGCTCCGTTATCACCATATGCCGCGCTTAGCCGATGTGTGACGATCAACGAAAATGGCGGCCGGGATAGAGCCACGACCGCCAGCACCTGAAAACTACCGCCTTTATGAAATAGAGCCTTCGCCGTCACACCCTGCTTTATTCGGCAGCCATCAGGGTGTTGATCTCCTTATGCACGGCATCGATAAACCCCCGGGCGGCGGCGGCCATTTTTCCCTTCCACACCACGGCGTCACGGTAAAAGCCGGCTGACCGGCAGGGACGCTGTACAAGGCCCTGCTGCTCGAGAATTTCCCGCGGCATGGGGCTCACCCACATATAGCAGCCGGGAATGCTGCGCAGGGCGTCGAACTGCCCCGCCCGGTCAAAAACGGCGATTTTTCCGCAGCCGGAGGAGGGATCCGACGGGATATCGGGCAAGGCTTCGGGCGGCAGCACCGGCGTGAGGTCGCCATGCACGATCTCCGGATATTGCGCCAGTTCATGATAGGGAATTTCCCTGTGGGCGGCAAGGGGATGGTCTTTGTGAAAGAGCAGCATCATACTGAATTCCCACAGGTTGTCGCCGTGCAGCCCTTTGGATACGATCAGGCTCTGAAAGTATTCCTGATGCTGCCGGTGATAGCGTACAATGCCCACGTCGGCATCGCCCTTTTCCACCGCCTGCAGAATGGCCATGCTGTTGGTTTCGCGGTATTTGAGCTGAAAATTCCCCTTTGCATGTTCGTGTTCCCAATGGGCAAAGGACACGGCGACATAACTGGCCCGGGGAACATAAACCGACAGATGCAGATCCTCCTCTTCCTGCGGCCGGTACATGGCGGTTAGGCTGTCCATCTGTTCGAGGATGCTGCGGGCATAGCGCAGGAAATCCTCGCCGCTCGCCGTGGGCACCACGCCCTGTGCGGTGCGGGCAAAAAGCGGTTTGCCGATTTCGGCCTCCAGCTCTTTAATGCTTTTGGAAAGATTGGGCTGCCCCATATACAGCTTTTTGGCCGCCTTGGTGATGGAACCGCATGCGGCGACCTCCACCGCGTTGCGCAGTTGCTGAAGTTCCATGTCTGCCTCCTGTTAAATGCGAAATTTCGACCTATTCCGATTTGACATGATCCCCATTCCTATTATACATTACCCGAACCGAAAAATCTATGATAAACTTTTAACGAAGACAGCCAAAAGGTGCTGTTCAAATTTTACACCGGCAAATGCTGGAAAATATTAGGAGGTAGTCTGTATGGGTCGTTTTACTCTGCCGCGTGATTTGTATCACGGAAAAGGTTCTCTGGAAGAACTGAAAAATCTCAAAGGCAAAAAAGCCATTGTCGTCGTCGGCGGCGGCAGTATGAAAAGATTCGGATTTCTGGATCGTGCCGTGCAGTACCTAAAAGAAGCCGGCATGGAAGTCGAACTGTTTGAAGGCGTGGAGCCTGATCCGTCGGTTACCACCGTCATGAAAGGCGCCGAAGCGATGCGCAGGTTCCAGCCCGACTGGATCGTTTCGATGGGCGGCGGTTCTCCCATTGACGCCGCCAAGGCGATGTGGGCGTTCTATGAGTATCCGGACTGCACCTTTGAGCAGCTGATCACCCCCTTCAGCTTCCCGACCCTGCGCACCAAGGCCCGTTTCTGCGCGATTCCTTCCACCTCCGGCACGGCCACCGAGGTGACCGCGTTCTCGGTTATTACCGACTATGACAAGGGTATCAAATACCCGTTGGCCGACTTCAACATCACCCCGGATGTGGCCATCGTCGACCCTGAGCTGGCGGAAACGATGCCGCCGAAGCTCACCGCGCACACCGGTATGGACGCCATGACCCATGCGATTGAGGCGTATGTATCCACCCTGCACTGCAACTACACCGATCCACTTGCGCTGCACGCGATCAAGATGATCCACGAGGATCTGCGCAAATCCTATGACGGCGATATGGAGGCGCGCGATCGCATGCACGACGCGCAGTGCCTGGCCGGCATGGCCTTCTCCAACGCGCTGCTGGGCATCGTGCACTCGATGGCGCATAAGACGGGCGCGGCTTTCTCCGGCGGCCATATCATCCACGGTGCGGCCAATGCCATGTATCTGCCCAAGGTTATCCAATACAACGCGAAGAATCCCGAGGCGGCCGAGCGGTATGCCCAGATTGCCCGCTTCATCAACCTCAAGGGTGAGACCACAGACGAGCTGGTCGCGGCCCTGGTTGCTGAACTGCGCGAGATGAATAAGCAGCTGAACATACCGCTGTCCATTCAGAATTACGGCGAGGGCGGCGTGCTCGCGGACAAGAGCATCATCGACGAGAAGGAATTCAACGAGAAGCTGTCCACTGTGGCGGCCAACGCCATCGGCGATGCCTGCACCGGTTCCAATCCGCGTCAGCCCAGCCAGGAAGACATGGAAAAATTGCTGCTGGCCGTGTACTACGACCGTGAGATCGATTTCTGATTGACAAAGCGGCAATATACGGCGAAGCCGCTGATACGTTCAGCGGCTTCGTCTTTTACAGGTAAGGAGGTACGACCATGTATAGGATTTTGGAGAAAAGGGCGCTCAATCCCACCGTCACCAAAATGGTGATTGAGGCGCCGCTCGTGGCCGCCAAGGCGGAACCGGGTCAGTTCATCATTTTCCGTGCTTCACCCGATGGGGAGCGGGTGCCGCTGACTATCGCGGATTACGACCGCGAAAAGGGCACCGTGACCATCATTTTTCAGATTGTCGGCGGCGCCACCATGGAGCTGAACGCCCTGAACGAAGGGGACAGCCTCACCGATTTTGTGGGTCCTCTCGGTACCCCCAGCCATGTGGAAGGTCTCAAAAAGGTGGCGGTGGTCGGCGGCGGCGTGGGCTGCGCCATCGCGTATCCCATCGCCAAAAAGCTGCACAGTCTCGGCGCCGAGGTACATGCCATTGTGGGATTCCGCAACAAGGATCTGGTCATTCTGGAGGATGAATTCCGGGCAGTGTCCGACAAGCTGGTGATGATGACCGACGATGGTTCGTACGGCGACAAGGGCGTGGTCACCAATGCCCTGGAGGCGCTGATTCAGGAAGGCAACACCTACGACGAGGTCATCGCGATCGGCCCGCTGGTGATGATGAAATTCGTCTGCAAGCTGACCAAGCAGTACGGCATCAAGACCATCGTGAGCATGAATCCCATCATGATCGACGGCACCGGCATGTGCGGCGGCTGTCGTTTGACGGTGGGCGGCAAAACGAAATTTGCCTGCGTGGACGGCCCGGATTTCGACGGACACGAGGTGGATTTCGACGAGGCGATGCACCGCGGCAGCATGTACCGCAACTTTGAGGCGCATGCCCGTGAAGAGGAGTGCCGCCTGCTGCAGAAGGAGGTCGAGTGATATGCCGAACATGGATCCCAAAAAGTGCCCCATGCCGGTCCAGGATCCGGATGTGCGCAATCGGAATTTTGACGAGGTCGCGCTGGGATATACGTACGACATGGCGGTGGGCGAAGCCAAACGCTGCCTGCACTGCAAGCACAAGCCCTGCCAGAGCGGCTGCCCGGTCGGCATCGATATCCCCGGCTTTATCGCCAAGGTGGCCGAAGAGGATATGGAAGGCGCCTATGCCATTCTGTCGGCTTCCTCGGCGCTGCCGGCGGTGTGCGGGCGTGTCTGCCCGCAGGAGAACCAGTGCGAAGGCAAATGCGTGCGCGGCATCAAGGGCGAACCGGTGGGTATTGGCCGGCTGGAACGCTTTGTCGCCGACTGGCACCGCGAGCACACCGACGGAGCGGTGGAAAAGCCGGCGCCCAACGGGCATAAGGTGGCGGTGATCGGCTCGGGGCCGAGCGGCCTGACCGCCGCGGGCGATCTGGCCAAAAAGGGCTATGCGGTGACCATCTACGAGGCGCTGCATACCCCGGGCGGCGTACTGGTATATGGTATACCGGAATTCCGTCTGCCCAAGGAAATTGTCCGGCAGGAGATTGACGGTCTGCGCGCGCTGGGCGTCGATATTGAGACCAATGTGGTCATCGGCCGCACACTCACGATCGACGATCTGTTCGACATGGGGTATGAGGCCGTGTTCATCGGATCCGGTGCCGGGCTACCCCGCTTCATGGGCATTCCGGGTGAAAGCCTCAACGGCGTCTATTCCGCCAACGAATTTCTGACCCGCATCAATCTGATGAAAGCCTACCAGGAGGGGGCCAAAACCCCGATCCAGCACGCGAAAAACGTGGCCATCGTGGGCGGCGGCAACGTGGCCATGGACGCCGCCCGCTGCGCCAAGCGGCTGGGGGCGGAGAACGTGTATATCGTGTACCGCCGCGGCATGGAGGAGCTTCCCGCCCGGAAGGAAGAGGTTGAGCACGCGGAAGAAGAGGGCATTATTTTCAAAACGCTCTCCAATCCGGTGGAGGTGCTGGGCGATGAGAACGGTTATGTCAGCGGCCTGGTCTGCCAGGAGATGGAGCTCGGCGAGCCTGACGCCTCCGGCCGCCGCCGCCCGGTTCCCAAGGAGGGCTGCACCTTTACGCTGGACGTCGACTGCATGGTGATGTCCATCGGCACCAGCCCGAACCCCCTCATTCGGTCCACCACTCCCGGACTGGACACCGACAAGCACGGCTGTATTATTACGAACGGCGACGACGGGCTGACCACCCGCCCGGCGGTGTATGCCGGCGGCGACGCGGTCACCGGTGCGGCCACCGTTATTCTCGCGATGGGGGCCGGCAAACACGCGGCCAAAGCCATCGACGAGGCCATCATGGGCAAAGCGAACGCTTAAAAGAGATCGTTGGATAAGCGAATGCCTCCCGCTGCCGTTTCGGTTCGGCAGTGAGAGGCATTCACTATATTGTTTAACCAATATAAAAATTATCAACTGTTACCATTCTATGCCCCGGCGGGCGGCAACCCCTTTTTCATAAGGGTGCCGGCAGGCCACCATTTGGGTGATATAATCCGCCTGGGCGAGCAGCTCGTCGGAAGGACCCCGGCCGGTCAGTACAAGCTCGAGGCCCGCCGGCCGCTCCTTTACGAAGGCGAACAGCGCTTCTTCGGAGAGGATCCCCGTATTCACGGCGTCGAGCACCTCGTCGAGGATGAGCAGATCAAAATTCGCTGCCGTCTCGGCGCAGCGGCGCAGCAGACCGGCGTAGAATGTCTGGGCTTCCTCCCGCTGCTCGGCAGACATGGCAAAGACGAAGGGCACACGGGGCAGCGTTTCCAATACCGTCACATTGTCCGTGCGGCGCAGCATGAGGATTTCGCCTGAAGTGCCGTCCTTGAGAAACTGTGCCACGCCGACGCGCAGTCCCTGGCCTGCCGCGCGCAGGGCGAGACCCATTGCCGCCGTGGTTTTGCCTTTGCCGTCGCCGTGGTAGATATGCAGTCGTCCGTTTTGCATGGAATGGCCCCCTTTTTTCTGTATTGTACCACGCGGTGCCGCCCATGTCGAGTTAAACCGGCGGCAGCGCACGATTTTTATCATGAGGTGAGAAGCATGAAGGTTCTATTGATAAACGGCAGCCCGCACAAGCATGGCAGCACTTATACCGCCCTGCATGAAGTGGAAAAAGCACTGCATGCGGCCGGTGTGGATACCGAGCTGCTGCACATCGGCGGCCTGGATATCCGCGGCTGCATTGCCTGCCGGAGCTGTTCCAAAACAGGAAAGTGTGTATTTGATGATGCGGTCAACGAAGCAGCAGCCGAGTTTGAGGCCAGCGACGGGCTGGTGGTCGGTTCGCCGGTATATTATGCGTCGGCCAACGGCACGCTGGTTTCCTTTCTCGACAGGCTGTTTTATTCCACGCCTTTTGACAAGTCCATGAAGGTAGGCGCCTGTGTGGTATCGGCCCGGCGCGGCGGCAATACGGCCACCTTTGACCAGTTGAATAAATACTTTGCCATCTCGCACATGCCCATCGCCACCAGCCGGTATTGGAACATGATCCATGGAAATTCGGCAGAGGAAGCTTTGCGGGATGAGGAAGGGCTGCAGACCATGCGCATGCTCGGGGATAATATGGCCTTTTTGATTAAGAGCATCGCCTGGGGCAAGGAACACATCGGCCTGCCTGCCAGGGGCGAGATGGCCTGGACCAATTTTATACGGGAATAACCAAACGGGACGGACGCATCGCGTCCGTCCCGTTTCATTCAGGTGGAAAGCTCCTGCAGCCGGCGTTCGATGGCGGCAAGCGCCTCCTGCGGTGTGGAGGCGCCCTGCACCGCCTGCTCCATCGGGCAGATGCCCGTGCCGGTACGGTTTTGGATGGCATCCACCACCGCATCGCAGGTGTAGGGGACGGCAAAACGCTCCAGCGTCCGGCAGGCGGCCCGGCTCATGACCGGCGCATAGAGCTCCCGGATATGTAGCAGTACGTAGAGAAAGGCCGCGCCGTTGCCGACCACCTTGTCGGCGGCCGAAAACCCGCTGAAATCCCGCTCAGAGCGGATCCAAGAGAGCAGCGGGGCCACGCCGCGCCGCTCGGAGGTGAGCACCTCGCCGTCCCGGCAGAGCACACAGGTGCAGCCGCCCCGGTTCAGTATGGCCTTGGCCTGTTGGGTATCCGTATGCATGGCAATCCTTCTTCCGTTGGAAAACTGAGGCACGAGGTTACAGCTTGCTGGCAAAATCAGCCAGCACCTCCGAAATTTTTATCTGCTGCGGGCACACCGCCTCACAGCTGCGGCAGCCGATGCAGGAGCTCGGCTGCTTATCCGGATCAACCGCCTGCAGCGCCATCGGCGCGATGAAGGCGAAATCCTTGGTAAAGATATGCTCGTTATACAGCTCCAGCAGATAGGGGATATCCAGCCCCTGCGGGCAGTGGCTCGTACAATAATGGCAGCCCGTGCAGGGGACAGAGGTCTTTTGTGTCATCTCCCGGCCGATGGCAAACAGGGTATCCATTTCCTCCTGAGAGAGTGGCTGTTCGGTCTCAAATGTATGGAGGTTGTCGTCCAGCTGCGCTTCGTCCGACATGCCGGACAAAATCATGGTGACCTCCGGTATCGTCTGCAGGAATCGGAACGCCCAGGAGGGGATGGCCGCTTCGGGGCGCAGCGCTTTCAGCCGGTCGGCATATTCGTCAGACAAACGCGCCAGCCTGCCGCCGCGCAGGGGTTCCATAACCCAGACGGGAATGCCATATTCCCGGAGCAGTTCCACCTTGGCTTTGGCGTTCTGGAATTCCCAGTCCAGATAGTTCAGCTGTATCTGGCAGAATTCCATGTCGTTGCCGTAGACGGCGAGGAAGCGCTTGAGGGTTTCGAGCGAGCCGTGGACAGAGAAGCCAAGATGCCGGATACGGCCTTTCGCCTTCTGTTCCTTGAAATAGTCAACCGTGTGGTATTTCTCATTGTCCAGATAGGCTTCAATGTTCAGCTCACAGACGTTGTGCATAAGGAAAAAGTCGAAATACGAGACGCGGCATTTTTTAAGCTGCTGTTCGAAGATTTCTTCATGCCGGCCAAAGGAGGTGATATCGTACCCGGGAAACTTGGTCGCCAGATAAAAAACGTCGCGGGGATACCCGGCCAGTGCCTTGCCGATAAAGGATTCTGCATGGCCGTCATGATAACCCCACGCCGTATCGAAATAGTTGATGCCGCCGGCCAGCGCCTTATCCACCATTTTCTGCGCGGCCGCTTCGTCGATTTGAGCTTCGCTGCCGCCGATGGTGGGCAGGCGCATGGTTCCCAGGCCGAGCATGGACAGTTTTTCTCCCTGAAAATTCCGATAGATCATGTCGTTTTCCTCCTGTCAATTTCGTATCGTGGACACCGGCTTGTCAGCGTCATCCGTTATTCCTAGGGTGAATCGCATGGGGAGATCTCTCCGCCCCGCATACCTGTATACCGGGGCAGCCCAACGGATGATAACGCAAAAGGGTTCCCCCTTTTATTAAAACGCGAGACGCCCCCAAAGTCAAGAGCAGAAGAGAAAAGGGCACGAAAAAGCGGATGGCGGTATGGACGGCCTGTCGCCGCTTGTCGGATTCAAAAGGTCTGCTGCAACATGTCTCATGCTGCAGCAGACCTTTTGAAAAATTATCCGATGTCCCTCACTCAGACATGAAAGACGGCGGAAGCCCGGCCGTTCTCCGGACTTCCGCCGCCGTTTTATATCAGGCGAGAGCCTTTCCCAGTGCCGCGCAGGCGGCTTCCGCTTCCGCGTCCGGCGCCTCGTTGCAGATGACGCTGTCGCACGCCAGAACTGCGCCGTCGTTTCGGCAGGTTTCCTCCCAGATGCGCATCCATTCGCCATCGCCCCAGCCGTAAGAGCCAAAAAGCCCAATCTTCTTTCCGCTCAGCTTGGATTCACACGAGGTGAACATCGGCTCAAACTCGCTTTCTTCCAGCTGTTCTGCCCCCATGGAGGGGCAGCCAAATGCCACCGCGTCATAGGCGTCCATTTTATCGGCGTCAAACGCGGCCGCCGTGAACAGATCCACCTGCGCGCCGGCCTCCTTGGCGCCGGCCGCGACCTGATTGGCCATCGCTTCTGTATTGCCGGTGCCGCTCCAGTATACAACCGCCAGTTTGCTCATGCCAAAACCTCTTTCCTATATAATGTATTTGTCAGGCAGCCACGGTCAGCTGCCGAACAGACTTGCCCTGTTTCCACTGCCGTGCATAAATCGCACGGCATTTATGAATCCGGTCGAATAGCTTGACCGTTTCGCATTCGTTGCAGTATACCTTCCAGCAGCCGCTGCATTTGCTGTTTTTCCCCGCGTTGTGGATAAAGCCGATAACATCCCCCAGCGGATAGCCCAGGAAAATGCCGATTTCATGCGGGAATTCCTCTCCGTGAGCCAGCCGCTCTTTCAGCCGGTCCAGTGCGTAGGGTACAGCGGTATGCGCATAGCCATAGGACGCCAAAAACTGTCCCACGCCAGGCTTTTGCAGATCGGCCCGCAGATGCGAAAGGCGGCATACGTAGATCCAGGCCTTGTGTTCCAGCCGCTTGAGGATCAGAAGCGTAATCCCCTTATCCTGCAGCCAGTGGTTCCATTGGCCGATATGCACCTCCAGCGGCATATCGGCAGTGAGCGGAAGACAGAACAGACTGGCCGTTTTCAGCGAGGCCAGCGTGGGCGCGCAGTGAGTTATCAGGTATTTTTCCAGCAACATCATCTCTCCCATACGGCTTTATTTTCCGGATAGTCACCATCCTATGGCCGGCAATCTGGAAACCGCCGTGACACAGTTCTATTCATGCCGAGGCATGGGCGAAACACCGATTCCTCTCTTCGCAGGGATGGTATAATGCCATTGGTTAGCCATAACTAACCAATGGCATTATACCATCCCTTTTCTAGAAATGCAAGCAAAATTTTCTAACGCGGTAACGCGGCCGTATTTCACCTGGGTTATGGCTTTATTCAGATGAAATGGCCTACAGCTTGAAATCGTAAGCCGGCGAGGGATTTTTACGCGAAATTATACTAGGGATTTCCATTTTTTTAATGGCGAGGGATTGTTTTCGGCCATGCAAAAAAGTAGTGGTAGCCCAGCAAAGCGTTGATACCACTACTTTTTTAAAAATTGAACTTGGGTTACAAAAAAGATATCCGGCTTCGACACGTGCCTACCGCCTGAAAAAAGAACACCTTCGGTGCGCAACTGGCCCACCGAAGGTGTGGGTTTGGGTTTCAAAAAAGATTCCCACTGCCGGTCGAGCTAAAAAGTAGAAAACGGACGACAACTCTTCACGAATTACCGGCCGCAGGCCTGGTACCGATGTTCATAACGACACTCTCGCAAACCCGCATGAAATCAAGGTTTTAGGCAGCAGACGAATATATTTCACCGAAAAAATCTAATAGTGTGGGTGCTTCATGGCTTAAACCGAGCCGGAAAATCGCACATTTGCGGCTATCCTTCCCGCCATATATAATGGAAGCACAAAGGAGGTAGTCCAGATGAAAAAACAAAAATACTTTGTCGCATATACACCGGAGGAAGCCGCCCTCGTAATCCAGAGCCTGAACCGGCTGAGGAACGCCCTACTCCGGGAAAACAGGGATTCCGGCTGCGTTGACGAACTGCTTTTGAAAGTGATGTGCGCCCCTGTAAAGAAAATCTGAAAACAACATATTGACGCAAACCGCCGCTTATTCTTCCACAGAATAGGCGGCTTTTCCATTTCCTCCGTACATAGCCCACCGTCCTGCCAACGGTGGGCTAAATCTATGAAAAAGGAGGAACCCGCCTATGGCAAAACCAAAGGTCATTGCAGTAGCCAATCAAAAAGGCGGCGTTG
>CABSLQ010000032.1 GCA_902478605.1 uncultured Oscillospiraceae bacterium | reverse complement strand
GCGACAGGCTGTGCCGGGAAAATGGGCTATCCGTCCTTATACCGGAAAAAGGCAGCAAGGGAAAAAATTATGCGGCGTATCAAAAAGAGAAAACCGCAAAGTCAAAATTGAAGATTGCCATTGATACGCTTATTCCGCAAGTATCCGATTTTGAAGAATTGCTTTCCCGGCTGCAAGCTGCGGGCTATGAGATAAAGACAGGCAAATATATTTCTTGCCGCGTACCAGGGCAGGAACGGTTTACCCGTCTAAAAACACTCGGCGCGGACTATACAGAGGACGCACTAAAAGAACGGATTAGCGGCAAGCGCACCCGTGCCGCCAAAAGCCCGAAAGAACGGCACGGCGTTTCCCTGCTGATTGATATACAGAACAGTATCAAAGCACAACAAAGTAAAGGCTATGAGCAATGGGCGAAAATTCATAACTTGAAGCAAGCGGCAAAGACAATGAATTTCCTAACAGAAAACAGGATTGAACAGTACGCGGATTTAACCGCCAAGATAGCAGAAATACAGGCAGAAAGCGAACAGGCCGCAGACGCGCTAAAGGGCGTGGAAAAACGTCTTTCCGATATGGCGTTGTTGATAAAGCATATTGCTACCTACCAAAAGACAAAGCCTATTTATGACGCATATTGCAAGGCAAAAAACAAAGAGCAGTACCGCGCCGGGCATGAAAGTGGTATCATTCTGTTTGAGGCCGCTGCAAAAGCATTAAAAGCGGCGGGCGTTTCCGGGAAGCTCCCAAACCTTGCCGCGCTGCAAGCGGAATATGGAAAGCTCCAAGAGCAGAAAGAAGCCCTTTATGCTGACTATGGTAAGTTGAAACGAAAGGTTAAGGAATACGACATTATCAAGCAGAACATAGACAGTATTTTAAGGCAGCCCAAAGAACCGGAACGGGAAAAAGAAACCGGACGCGGATAGTAGCTTTATTTACATTTATATGCTATAATAGTTCATACAGATATGATTTGAGAGTGCAATAAAAATATCATAAAAAAGAAGGGATAGCATGACATACGGGGAAATTCTAAAAGATTTTTTGAAGAAAACGATTTTACCTATTGTTATCGCACTATGCCTATTCCTCATGTTCAAAAATGTTTTTACGGAGAACGGGCAAACCAATTACTTTTATGTGTGGCTATGCTGTGGTATTCCCTTTGGTATTCGTCGTATGTTCGTATGGCTCGTACCGCATGGCTACGACATAGCCGGGACGGTGGGTATTGTTGCCCTAAACTTTATTTTAGGCGGTATTATCGGCGGGGTCGTTTTAATATGGCGGCTCGCTGTGGCTGTCTGGTATATTCCGTTGACAATATACCGCTTACTTACAGTAAACAAAAATGTAATTCTTCAAAGCGATATAGAAAAATAGGAGTTGTGTGATAAAATTAAGTTGCTTAAAATAGTGGTGGAATATGTAACACAAGGTTATAGGAGATGTTTAATATGGACAATAATTTAGAACGAATTGATGTCGAAACTATTGTAGACACTTTTTCAACTCTTATTGAGCAAGGTACCGAAGCTGTGGTGAATTTTTTCAAATCAGATACATGGGAAAGTGTTTTAGATATAGGAAGTGAATTATCTAAAGCGTCAAAAGTAATTGTATTTATTAGAAAAACAGCCAGTATTCCGGATAAATTTTTTATGAATAAAATGGAAAAATATTGTCAGGGCCTTATTTCTATACCTAAAGAAAAAAGAGCTAAATATGCTAAAAAAGTTGGTAAAGCCGGATTAAATAAAGACGCTGTCTTTATACTCGGCATTTTAAATAAGATTGAGGAACTTTCAAAAATCAAAATTTTTTTAGCACTTTTTGAGGCCAAAATGGACGAAAAAATTGATGAAGAAACTTATCGAAGAATGATGTTGTTAGTTGACCATACAATGTATTCGGATATTTTGTATCTAAAATCCAATTATACCGACAACGAAATTATCATTCAAACTGCCGCGGAGCAGGGATTATATGCAAATGGTTGGTTAATCTATTGTGGTCAAACATGGGGCACAGCAACAGAAGATGGTAATTTTATATATCAATATACAAAAACCGCAAAGCAATTTTGCGAGTTAATTAGTTTATAAAAAATCAGGGTGCGGCAGCCAATAAATGGTGCCGCGCCCTGTTATTTTTCACGACTATTTTTTAGAATTTCGCCATTCGACAAGTAACTGGTTTAGTGTAATCCCTGTCCGTAATCGCTCTTTATAAAGAGCTGTTTTATTTTCATTTCCTGTGTTGATATAATCGTATCTATCAACGCTTTCTATTTTTTCAGTTACCAAATCTTGATGTCCCTCTAAATAAACTTCAAATGCTATGCGTTCTTCATCAGAAAAGAAAAACAGTACAACATTTTTTAGATTATCATAGGCGTAGTGTTCCTCGTCATTTCCACGATTATAAAGAAAGGTAAATACACGATAACGCTTACTTCCGGCAACATAATATTTGTAACAATATTTGCTTTGACCGTATTTATCATGGCAAATATATCCCCATTCTGGTACGGGAATATGTAACCGTCCACTATCTAAAACGACTGTTTGATAACTGTCTAATATAGTGTTTTGATACTTTATATTTAATGTCTGAAAAGACGTTTTTTCATTTGCCATAGCGTAGGAATAAAATTCGTCAGTTTCTCTATCGTCTCCTTCTTCGCTTATGACTTCAATAGTATATTCAGGCTTAAAAATATTATAAAAAGTATATTCACTATCAACCCATTCCAACTTATTGTGCATACGGTCATAAATATACTCTAACGGTGGTTTGGTTAAACCTAATCGTTTTCTCCAAAGATTTTCTATGTCGGAAATATCAGCGTTTCCATTATTCGGTGTGTTTTTATCACCAGTTCGTAAGTATATGCACCCTTCGCGCATATTCCCGTAAGTCTTTTTCAAATATATGGGGGTTTTATCCGTGTTGTATATCACCAATATATCAAGGTCAACACCTTCGTATTTGATTGTTTCAACAGATATTTTAGGGTAATTATCACCTGCAAAGGATAGGTGGGATATTGCATCTATAATACAAGCCTGTTTTCGCCGTTCTTTTGTCATACCTGTAATTTCTAGGTCATCTGAAACGCCAAATATTAAATAACAATTTTCGTCATGGACGGTATTTGCAAAGCAAATTATATCTTTAATCAAATCTTCGGTTTTATCGTGCCATTCCTGCTTAAAATCCCAACATTCGCCCTCTTTACCTTGCTCCAAAAAAAAGCGAATAAGTTTTTCCATTGTATAATATTGAAACCTTGACATAAATTTCATCTCATTTCATTAGACGCTCTTTGTAGAATTTATTATAACATATTAAAGCATTTATTTCCATAAAAGAACGGGGCGCGGTAGCCAATGAATGGCACCGCGCCCCGTTTTCTTATGGGTACAGTTTCAGCTATTTGTTACGGAGTAGAACGCTACTTTTGCGGGAATAAGTATCAATCCCTTGCTTTGTATTTTTTGCGTCTGCGAAATCGCACGGCACAAGGCTTTTTTTGCCTCTACTGCGTAACCTTGCTGCGCTTTTTTCGCATACGCTCGGCGGCTTGTCTGCGGGTAACGCGCCCCCGGCAGTCCGGGCAGTATTTGACATTATTAGAGCTGGACGCAAAGGCCGCGCCGCACACCGTACACCGCCGCTTGCCCTCCTGTCGGTATAACTCGGCATAAAACAACTTGTCGGCGGGAAGTACGGCGGCACAAAACCATTTGCAAAGCAAGGAGTAGGAAATAAGCTGCGGGCATACGCAAGGCTCCCCGTCGTCCAGTAAAATGCAATTCCCGTCAATACAGTTGCAACACGTTTTCTTAATAAGGCTGTTCACTTTTCGGCTTTGCTGCGGCGTCAGCCGCTTTCGCTCGCTCATACCTCGTCGGCGGCTAATGCAGCAAGCCCGGCATATTCTTCCTCGCTCAAAGCCTCCACTTTGGAAAGAGTACGCCTTGCAAGCTCCCGCATATCCTCGTCCATATAAGGCAGCGCGGCGTTGATATTCTCGGCAAAGCCCTGTTTGCCGTCCTCGTCGTAAATGCTCAAAAGGTTAATTTCTTCAATGGTAAAGTTCCTCATGCCTATACCTCCAAATCGTGATTTTTAGATTTTGCCGCTTCCCTTTTCGGGGCGGCCTTTTCTTTGTCCGCTTTAAGCTGCGCTCGAATAGACGGTTTCTTTTCCGGCTGCGCTTCCTTGTCGGCTTTTATGGCATTTGCAAGGTCAACAAGTGAAATCGGTTCACCAGCCTTTGCTTTTTGTTCCAGTTCTGCAACGGTAGGGGTCTGCGGCGTGTTGTTAATGATACCGTCAAAGCTGTTGTCGTTCTGCTCAATAATATCCTCCACGTGTTTTAGGGGGTTCTCTCTTTCCGGCTGCGCCGCTACTGCAAACGCCCGTGTGTTGTCCGTCATAATGAGATACTGCCCGTCCTCCGACGTATGATGAACGCCATAGCCCGCCGCTTTCATCTGGTCGGGGGTCATAGCGGTTATATGGAACATTCCGCGCGGCGTTCGGATAGTTTCACCCGTGGTATGCTCGTCCGGCACCAGTGCTTTTTGCTGCTCTTGCAAAAATTCCGGTACTTGCCGATAGCCCACGCTGTCTACATAGTGGGCGGTAGTCTTGCCGTTCTGATGAAGCACCACAACGTCCGAAACGGAAAGGCTATGCCCTGTAAAGTCTTCCGGGTGGTCGATATTAAACCGGGTAAAAATATCTTCAAGGGAAGTTCCCGGCGTTAGGGGCGCGGTATAAACAAGGGTGTAGTTTGCCGGGTCAACGGTGTGCCCTGCCGCCTGCAGGCGGTCATAAGGCTCAAAACGCAAGTCCCGCGTTTCGTTCCCTTGCTTTAGCTGATATATCCCAAAACTGTCCTCTTTGCCGTAGAGTAAAAGGGCTTCCTTTGACGGTTCATTTTCCTGCAATTCCTGTTTCATAGCGGCATATTCGCAATAGGCGTTCCAATCTTCCTTGTTTACGCCGAATATACCGCCTTTTTCTGCGTGCTGCCGTAAATCGTCAAGGTTTGAAACGGCTCTTTCCGTACCGTCCTCATAAATACAGAATATCCCCATATCCTGTGAAAACAGCTTTTCGGCGGTTGCCCGCCGCAAGGGAAGCATACCGTCCCACGAATAACCGTAATCCTGCATATTTTTCAAGCTGATTGACGGGTCAGGCATAGGGGGTTCCGGCTGTGGCGGCATATCCATATCCGGCGCGGGCTTCTTTTGTAAAGCGGCTTTTTGCTGCCGGATATGCGCCCGCAATAGCTCGGTGGGTTGTTCACCTGTAAGGGGCTGAATGGCTTTGATATGGTTTGCGGCATAATAGGCGTTGTCGTTTAGCTGCCGCTGCCACGCTTCCGCACGGGGCGACCAGCGAAAGCCATTCCCTTTGAGTTCTTCCCGTATTACTGCGTCCGGCTTTTCATCAAAGAAGATTTGCAAACGGTTATCCGTTGTATTCGCTTCTACCTTGCCGCCCTCAAATTCCCAACCTACAAAGCCTATCGCTTGCTTTTTGGATAAATCCGCAATACGGTTTTTCAAACGGCGTATTTCTGCGCTGTTGTTGGATAAAGCCCATGCGGGATAGGGCGCTCTGTCGTAATGCTCCATTCCCGATATAAGCCGCTGCGCCTGTTCCGGCGAAACAAGGGGGCAACCGTCAAGGCTCTTATGCTTGCGGTAATAGGCATTTATGGCTTTCATGTTTTCCTGCGCTTTTGTCAGGCTTTCCAGTTTCTTCTCTAACTTTTGAACCGCCTGCGGGTCGTCTGCGCTGATACCGCCCATGCCTGTACTGCGGATTTTATCAAGCAAGCCTTGTATGTACTGCCATTCCTGCATATTCCTGTCCCGCGCCGCGTTCTGCTTTTCTTTCTGCCGGACGGGGAAATTGCCGCCCCCGGAAATCATAATAGACGGTACACGCGCCTCAATGGAATAGCTCGCGTTCATATTCGCCGCAAGTTTCCGGGCATAGGTATCAAGCAGACTGTCGATTTTGTCATGGTACATGGGGTCTACCCGCGCTTTTTGACGCTCGGCAAGCTGTACGGCTTCATCTACATAGCGGCGGTATGCAGCCGTCGCGCTGCCCGGCTTGTAGTCGTCAAAACTGTTCATCTCCTTTGCTCGCCGGGCTGCGTTCTCATTGATTGCATAATAGGGGGCGGCGGGCTGCGGTTCTTCCGTAGGCTGCGGCTCGTCCGTCTGTTTTTCAAGCTGCCCGTCGCGGTAGGAATAGCCCTGTACTGCAATCGCTTCAAGGGTACCGTCCGTAACTTCGCCGTGTGCCGCTATATCTGCGTCAATAAGCATTTGCAGCGTGTCCTTTACCGTATCGGAAAGGGCTTGCTGTTGTTCGGGCGGTAGATTATCAAATACGGGTGTTTCCGGTACGGGGGTGCGCGGCTCATAGCCGTTTGCCGCGTATTCCTCCACCGTCATACCTGCGCTGGCGGCCTCCTGTGTAATCTCGTCCATAACGTGCTGCTGGTATTCCTGCAACTCCGGCTCAAAATCGGAAAGGCGCGGGGCGGCGGGCAAGGCATAATTGCCTTGGTTTAGCATAGCCCGGCTATCGTCCACATACTGTTGCAGAGCTTCATAATAGGCGGTTTGCGCCGGGGTAAGATTATCCGCTTCGCGCATGGCCTGTCCTGCGGCCTGCTCCATTTGGGAAAGACTATCATGTAGTTTGAGATACGGAACAATCTCGTTTACAACTTGCTCATGCCCTGCAATCGTCTGTTCCATAGCCTCCTGCCCGTCGTTTTGAAGCAACCGGCTTTTATATTCCTCGTTCTGTATATACCCGGTGTGGAAATTCTCGATATGTTCAATCAAAGAACCGTCCCCGTCGCCCAAATCCTGTTGCCCTTCATAATGGCTCGCTTCGCCGTTTAAGGTGTAGTCAATTTCAAACTTTGTTTTGTCATATCCTCTTTCGTTCAGTTTTGCGGCGTCAAGGCTTCGGAAAATCTCATTTGCGAGGGAAAGGGGCAGCTTGATACCGTCTTGTAGCTCGTTGCTTTCGCTCCATACCACCGTAACGACGGGCTGGATAGCCGGGTCAAGGCTTGCCTGCGTTTCTTTTTGCTGCTCCCGTTCCTTTTGGATTTCTGCAAAATGCCCGTCAATGGTTTCAATGAGCGTAGCGGCGGTGCTGCGGACAGTTTCAAGAGAGCTTTTGAGTTCGGCAAGTTCCCGTCCGCTATGCCATTCGGCAATATAGCCGAAAGAGTAATCCGACGTATCCAGCCCGTAATACTGGCAAACGGTATAGGCGACGCTTTCCGCTTGCACCTCGCGGGTGCTGCGGTCAGGGCGTTCCGGCGCGTCCCGGTCTAAATCGTGCAGCATGGCATGGGCGATTTCGTGAACAGTCGTTTTTATGGTTTGCAGTTCGCCCATTTTATCATCAATCTGTATGCGGCGTTCGTCGTAAAGGCAACGTCCGTTTACCCCCGCCTCCAACGGCTCCAAGCTAACCTCAAAGGGAGAAGTACGTTTTAAGGCTGCAAAAAAATCCTCATAATTTTTCACGTCGCCAAGCAGTTCGGAAACACCCAGTTCCGGCAGTTCCTTTCCCTCTGTCTGCGATACGTCAAAGACGGAAACAACCTTGTAATTTGGTATGGTGATTTCCTTTTCTTCGGTTACAGGCTGCCCGTTCTTATCCAAAACAGGCTGTTTGGTTTCCGGGTCAAGTACGTTTTCCAGCTTTTTTATTTTGTAGGGCGCGGGGGCAATGATTTTGATTGCCTTTTCACCGGGCTTTACATGGCGGTCAAATTCCTTTTCCCATTGCCGGTAGCCCTTTACCATACTGCCGCCCTGCATGGCAATGAGCAGCGTATTATTAAAGCTGTATTCGTAGTTGTAGCAGTTACCGCAAACCTTTTTGTTCAATGCCTGCGCTTCTTTCACCTTTTGAAAATACTCTTTGAAACTGCCCACAAGGGGAAGTGTGCGCATACTGGATTTTGTTTTAGCCGACTCCTGTTCGATCATCTGGGTTTTTCCATCAAGCTGAATAGAAGTGACCGTTCGTTTCACTGTCAACGTTCCTCGTTCGAAGTCGATAGCGTCCCATTTCAGTCCGCATATCCTTTCGCTCCACAAGCTCCCACAAATGCGAGTCTTTGTTAAACTTCAAGGTCAGCTCCTGATACGCAATGTCACGACCTGTCGCAAGCAGCGTACCGGTTTCACTGGAACGGCTGCGCTTTAAAATAAAGCTTGTATCCGCTGCACCAGTAATTCCCGTGGAGCCGGTCACTTCGTTAAATGGATCGTTTGCATCTCTCAGCTTGCGAACATGATGAACAACAACCACCGCTATTCCGTACAGATCGGAAATACCTTTTAGTGCGGATATATCGTCATAGTCACCCGCATACATTCCGTTTTTCCCGCTTATGCTTTTGGATTCCCGCACCTTTTGAAAGGTGTCGATAATCACAAGCTTTGTCATCGGATAATCGGCGAGATACTGCTTGATCTGCTGTTCCAGACCACATCCGATCTGATAGCTCGTTGTGGCAATTCGCAATTCTGATGGCGCTTCATCGGTCAATTGATACAGCCTGCTTTGAATGCGGGCGTAGGTATCTTCCAAACAGAGATACAGCACATCACACTTGTGGGTTTTAAACTCCCATACGGGATTTCCTCTTGCAACCTGGATACCAAGCCACAACATAAGCCAGCTCTTTCCGATTTTGCTGGAGCCTGACAGAACACTAAGTCCCTGCGGGATTAACCCCTCCACCACAAACAAAGTTTTATGAAGCGGTGTTGTCAAAAGCGTGTCCGCATCTATGGTCTTGAGTTTTTCAACTTGCATTTTTCTCCCTCCTTTCTTCCATCACATAGTTAATGACATTCACTTTTGGAATCTTAAAGGCATTGCCGATCTTGACCCCTTGGATATAAGACCGTGTGTGGCAAAGCGATGATATCACCAGTATTATCATCAAGCTCACAAAACCTTCCAAAGCTACGAACGGTTGACTTTTTGGGAGCAGAAATTGGGATAACATTTTCCTGATGAAATGCGAGTGCTGCAAAACGACTGCTTCCGTGGTCTCCAGTCACAACTACATACTCGTGGTTCTCCAAGAGCTCTTCAACCTTCTTAGCAGCATCAGAAAATACGGAAAGTTGATGAACAATGCAGGAGTAATAGCTTTTGTCATCTGGCATCCCCTTATGAGAGAAGGAATCCAGTCTATCCCACTTAATTGCCATAGGGTCGTGTTCATCCCATTGGTGATTATATTCTGTCTCTGTAGGTAGAAGCGCAGTGGCTAGTTTTACGGATTCCGGAACAATGCCCCGTACTTTTAGCTCATGTAGGAACAAGGGGGTAATGCCTTTTTGCAAGCATAACTATAGTACTCATCGGTCGGATATACCCTATACCAGAGCCAAACAAGATTCTTCTGAAAATCGTTCAGAGTTTCCCATCTTGCCGCAACAGAAACAAAGTCAAACTCATTGACATTCAATGCATCGAGTACGACTTTATCAAACGATGCCGTCTTTGCCGCATAATGTGAGGTACAATTAACAACGCTGCTCCAGAAGTCATTGCTTTGCCATTTTTCAACTAGTAGATTGCCGTCCGCCAAAATGTCCAAAAGATATCTGAATGGGCTATCAATGGGCTTAATATTGACGGTACCATAGGCTGTTTCGACATTCCCATACTGCATGGTCACGACTGAACAGGGCACATTTCTTCTAAGAATTATCTGCCAGTCCCGGAACCATGAGGTCAAATTATCTGCATCCGGATTAATGGCATCCTTGAATTTAGGGGAATATACAGATACAGTATAGTTTTCAACCGATGGCGCAGAATCGAGCGTCCAGACATAATCTTCTTGGCGCTCATCAATTGCTCCGATAATCCGGTCAAAGATATCTCTACAATTGAAAACGGGAATGATAACTCTGGTCTTGGACGCTTCCGGTTGCTGCGTTTCCCAAAATGCTCTGAACTGGCGACGGTCAGGATTTAATTCACGTTTCGTGCACAAACGTAGGTATTCACCAACAGAGAGTAGCAAAACCTGCTGTCCCTCGCATTCCTTCAACTTGTTCTTAATCTGGTCAAATTGAGGGACAGTATCTGGCGCACGGCAAAAATCGGCCACATTTATCGTGACATCGCAGATACCCTTCAACTGATGCTCAAGCGCAGAATAGTCGTCAAGGTTCTCGACGAAAATAATCCGTGCAGGGTACCGGGAACCGAAGCCACGTTCCTGGCTGAGCTTTTCCTTGATTTCAGCAATTGTCACGATTTAGCCTCCTCACTTAATAAACAGCGTATAAAGGTCGGGATTCTCGTCGAGGAGCTGTACGACCTTGTCACGCAGCTGTGCCTCCGGCATTGACTTCACTTTCTTCTTTGCTTCTCCACAGAATTTATCACGAAGGAAAGCATCAACCGTCTTTCGGATTTCTCCCACTTTGTTGGCCCAGGAATAAACATCAGAGGTCAATTTCGTGTTAGTTTTCAGGCGAGAAACCAAAACCGGCCCAGATGATTCAAAAGCGCTACGATAGCTTTCGCCAATCTGGGAGATAAAGCAACTGGCAATAAATGCTTTATCCTTCAGAGCGCTGACAGTGTGTGTCTCAAAAAACTGCGTAGCATTATGGAGAGCAGTATTGTCCGCAATTTTACCGTCCTGCACAGTCTTTAGCACTATAATGTGAGGAAGTACTTCATCACTGACAACCCACTGGATGGGTACGGCATAGTTTGCGCACCAAAGGGTGATGGAGTCAAAGCCACTCTGTTCTTTCCAAAGTTCCTGAATGCGTACTTTGTTTCTGTTATAGGCAACCTTGTTCAGCTGCGCGTCGATTCGGGCATCAAAATCTGCAGCCGGAGAATTATAGTTTACAGTTTTCAGAGATTTGTAGATGCCGTCAAGCTCCTCGTCAGTGCAGTTGTGTCCATGGGATTCCATATACCGTTGCAGAAGCGGTTTCGAAGATGAAACAAAGCCCCACACTTTCTGCGCATCCGATTTCAAAAGCTCTGCATAGCTTTCTCTGTCTGCAAGTTCAATTTTCGACCACTGCGTAGTAGAAATAACCCTCATCGCCTGCAGCGCAGGTGTCCAACTGAAGCCGAGTTTCTCAATAACGGTTCCTGGAACTTTCATGTGGTCGAACATGTTTGCAATATCGTCGCTGAGAAGCTTGATGCTCTTTCGCTTAACGGTCAGTGCATCGTTCAAGATGGCAACAACCCGGTACTCTATGCAAAGTTCAGAAAGTTTTTCCTCTACTTGGGCCTCTGTCCAAGTGGAAACCTGCCCCTGCATCATTTGATGAATAGCATCAAACAAGTCATGACTTGTAAGGCCGATAGCCTTTTGCAGTTCCTGAAGTTCATTGCATTTCTGAGAAATGAACGAACTGAACGCGTCATAAACTGTATTCTGGTCAAAGTAAAGGCTTGCAAGCGCTTTCCGAATAGGCCCGTGGCCGGTGAACTTTACGGTGATGTTTCCCATTACCTGCTCTTGGTCACCGTTCTCAGACAGGAAATCGCAGAACAGGTCTATTATCTCATCTGCCGTTTGCTTTGCAGCTGCGCCACCAAATTTCTCTTCTGGAGCGTATTTCAGAACCCAGAATGGAGCGCCAGCCTTCTCTGTACACTGCTTGGACATGTACTTCCGAGCTTCGGTTTCATTGACCGCTTCGCTGTCCTGAAGCTGAAAGACCTTCTGCACATAGGGCTTGAATTTCTGCCACACTTCAGAGCCGGGGGAAAGATAATTGTTGATAGCTTCCTCTTTGCAGAGGCTGGTAATCATCGTGGCTAGTGTTTGGTCAGTCAGCGGCCACGGATTATTATCTCCTTTGTTCCAGCTAGCCTGTTGCCGCCTTTTTATAAATAAACGGGAGGTGAAAAAGTGAACAGTCAGAAACGCCTGCTTCTCACTCTGAAGTATTTATGGAATAAAACGGACGAAGAACATCCTGCCACCTTAATATTTCAAATGACTGCACTTGTGGTATGTGGAGAATGCGGACATTCCATGCGTCGTATACATGACAGCCGAACATCACTCGGTGAAAAGTGGGTTTGTCAGGGCTGCGGAACCACCATAAAAATTGTCGATGAAAAACTGCTTGCTGATGTTACTGAATGTCTGAACATGGTTATTGGTGATACAAAACTGATCGATGTACCTCTTAGACAAAAGGAGCCGTCCTCCTGTCTCCGACGATTGGAAAACGAAATCGGGCGACTACTGGACAGCTCTGAAATTGAAAAGGAAACACTGAAAAACAAAATATTTGAATGTGCCTCGCTCCGGTATTCTGAGATGGATACCACCGAGAGCGTGACAGAAATGCTGAAAGCAGCCTTTGAAAAATCAGGGCCGCTTTCTCAATACAACCAAGAACTTACAGAACGCACCGTCTCCTCTATCAGCTTAAACCACGACGGAAGCATCTGCCTCACACTAAAAAACGGTCGCAAGATCAGAAAGGAGAACAGATATGGAACAGACTGCCGTAATGCCTCAAAAAAGAATCCGCACAATTCCGCCGACAATTCAGCCGGTCAATGTGTATAGCACACAGTATATTTGCAAACGGGTGGCTGCCTACTGCCGCGTATCCACCAAGCAGGAAGAACAGCTTAACAGCTATGAAGTACAGGTAAAATATTATACGGAGCGCATCAACCGTGAAAAAGGCTGGCAGCTTGCCGGAATCTATGCGGACAAGGGAATCACAGGCACAAGTACCCGCAAGCGCGATGAATTCAACAAAATGATCAAAGCCTGCAGACGACACAAGGTCGATATGATCATCACCAAATCCATATCCCGGTTCGCAAGAAACACTGTGGACTGTCTGAAATATGTCAGGCTGCTCAAGGAGCTGGGCGTAGATGTGTATTTTGAGGAACAGGGCATCCACAGCACCGATCCCGGCGCGGAATTTTATATCACTATATATGGCTCCATCGCACAGAGCGAATCTGAAAACATCAGCCACAATGTAGCTTGGGGAAAAGCGCAGAGTGCAAAAGAAGGCAATGTCTTCTTCGCCTACAAATCCTTCCTTGGATACCGAAAAGGCGCAGACGGCAAACCGGAAATCGATCCAGAACAAGCGGCCATTGTACGCTCTATTTACGAGCAGTTCCTTGCCGGAAAAAGTATGCAGGACATTGCCAACGAGCTGACCGGACAAGGCGTCCCGACACCTTCCGGGAAAAGCAAATGGCAAGCAACTGTGATTCGCTCCATCCTGTCCAATGAGAAATACAAGGGTGATGCCTTACGGGGCAAAACCTATATAGAAGACTGCATAAGCAAAAAGGTTCGAGTAAATACAGGAGAACGCCCCCAGTATTATATCGAGAACAATCATCCGGCGATTATCGACTCCGCCACCTTCGGCAGAGTGCAGGAAGAACTTGCCCGCCGCGCCGGAAAGAGAAAGGTAAAACAGGTTGGCACAAAGACGGAGCAAGGAAAATACTGCGGTAAATATGCTCTCACCGAATTACTGATCTGCGGAGAATGCGGAACACCATATCGCAGATGCACATGGACAGTAGGTGGTCAGAAGAAGATCGTATGGCGCTGCATCAGCCGCCTCGATTACGGCAAGAAATACTGCCACCAATCACCTACAATGGAAGAAGCATCCTTACAGGATGCGATCATGGAAACCATTCTGAAAACGGCAAAAGTGAATCCCGAAATACTGCAAACACTCAAAATGCACATTCAAATGGGATTAGGTTGTGAAACGCAAGCGGATGACAGCATTGAAATTCAAATCCGCATTGCACAGATTGACAGAGAATTTAAAGAAATGCTGAACAGCGTAACTGTGCAGAGTCAGGGGAGCTTACTTTCCGATCCCCGTATCGAATCATTGATCACAGAAAAAAGAATGCTTGAAAACAAGCTGGCACAGTACAGTGCGGAAAAGGAACATCGCAAAAATATCACCTCTCGGCTGGACGAGATATTCACCGTCCTTGAAGGCATGAAAAACCATCCGCTTATCATAGAGCGGTATCGCCGCCGTGAAAGCAGCGTGGAGGAGGCCCTGAGATGTACCTGGCAGGTGTATCCGTCCGGCGTGTGGAGGACATTACGGAGGCTCTGTGGGGCAGCAAGGTATCTCCCGCCACCATCAGTGAACTGAACAAGAAAGCGTATGTCCACATCGAGGATTGGCGGAACCGGCCCTTGCAGGGTGGTCGCTATCCGTATGTCTATGTGGACGGGATCTATCTACGCCGAAATTGGGGCGGAGAGTTTGAAAATGTGGCCATTCTGGTGGCGATTGCGGTCAATGAGGATGGATACCGGGAGGTTTTAGGTGCAGCCGAGGGCATGAAAGAGGACAAGGCCAGCTGGGTCAGCTTCTTCCAGTGGCTGCACAGCCGCGGTCTGGATGGGGTTAAACTCATTGTTGGGGACAAGTGCTTGAGTATGCTGGAAGCCGTTGGCGAAGTGTTTCCAGAAGCTAAATACCAGCGGTGTACGGTCCACTTCTACCGCAATGTTTTCTCCGTGACGCCACGATCCAAGGTAAAGCTGGTTGCCAAGATGCTCAAGGCGATCCATGCCAAGGAGAGCAAAAGAGCTGCCAGAGAAAAGGCCAAAGCTGTGGTGGAAGAGCTTCGTTCTATGAAGTTGAAGGAGACCGCCAAGATGGTAGAGGATGGCATTGAGGAGACGCTGACCTACTGCGATTTTCCCAGTGAACACTGGACTCGTATTCGAACCAACAATGCCATTGAGCGGCTCAACCGGGAGATTCGCCGCCGCACCCGCGTGGTGGGCACTTTCCCGGACGGTAGCTCTGCTCTGATGCTGGTCTGTGCCCGGCTGCGCCATGTAGCCGGCACCCAATGGGGCAACAAGAAGTACATGAACATGAAGCACCTGGAGACTTCCGTTGAGGACACCTCCATTACTGGCTGATTTCATTCACACCAGAGTCTGCAAACCATTTTGCGAAAATTTCTTGACACTACCAGCGCCGGGCGTATCCTTCAATAAAACCACCGCTGATACAGCGGCAGGTTGCGCAGAATTTCAAACAGCACGACAGCCGCCGGCACCGCCAGCCACCACCGGCTGCGCACATGCAGGGAAAGGGGCCGCCATTCCTTGCGGAAGGTGCGGACGAAAGCCCATACCGCGCCCACAACCACCGCCGCCATAGCCAAAAGCAGCGCCGGATGATAATACCACGCCAGGGCCACATCGCCGCGCAGCAGGGCGGCCAGCATGCGCGTGCCGCCGCAGGCGGGGCAGCGCCACCCCGTCATCCGCTGAAAGGCGCAGGGCGCCAACAGGCCCACCGGCGACCAGCCGAGCGCCGCGCCCAGTGCGAACAGCCCGCCGGCAAGCAGAAGAAAGCCGCCGGCCAGCCAGCGGCTGCCCGCCCGCGTGCGCCACCAACAGGTTCCCGGCCGCTTCACGTCTCTTCCGTCTCTTCCAGCACCGACGTGCAGTGAGGGCAGCGGGTGGCTTCCACGGCGATCTCGCTGCGGCAGAAGGGGCAGAACTTGGTGGTCGGCGCGGCCGGCTCCTCCGCCGGCTTCTTGCGCAGGTCGGACAGCTTGTTGATCCCCTTGACGAGCAGGAAGATGACGAAGGCCATGATGAGGAAATCGATGACCGCGGTGATGAACGCCCCGTAATTGAAGGTGGTCACCGCGTTTTCCTTGGCCGCCGTAAGCGAGGTGATGGTCGCCGGATCCACCCCTTCGGGGCATTTGAGGATCAGGAACTGATCGTTGAAGTTGACCCCGCCGGTCACCAGACCGACGAGCGGCATGATGAGATCGTTGACCACCGACGTGACGATCTTCTGGAACGCGCCGCCGATGATGACGCCCACCGCCAGATCGATGACGTTGCCCCGCAGCGCAAATTTCTTGAATTCCGCCAGCAGGCCTCCCGCTTTGCCTTTCATTTGCCGTGCCCCCTCTTATTCTGCGACCGCTTCGGCCGCCGGTTCCGCTTCTGCCTCTTCCTTGGGCTTGTGCTCGGTCAGCTTGCGCCGAACCTCCACGCCCTCGTATTTGAGCTTGAACTGCACCCGCCCGGTGTATGCCTTTCCGCAGGCGCCGCACCGGAAATCCGCCATGAACGCCCGGCTGCGGAACTTCCAGTCGCTCACCCGCCGCAGGTTGCGATCGCAGCTCTCGCAGCGGAACTGCAGCTCGCTGCGCTTGACGAGCGGATGATCGATATCGCTGATGATGACGGTTTTAAAGGTGAGCCGGTCATAAAACCTGGCATCCGCCTGCGCGGTGCAGGCGGCGAAGGAAACCGGCTCGTACACCTTCTGCAGCACCCGGCCGGTCATCTCGCTGTCGTCGAGGGCCCGGTGGGAATCCATGCCGTCGTCCGTGATGCCGAGCAGCTCGCACGCCTTGGCGAGACCCATCTGCTGGGCACTGCCCGTGCCCATGCGCTGCTGCGCATAGGCCTGCAGGTCGGCGTACCGTTCCAGGAAAGGGATACGCTCCTCGCCGAAAAAGTACCGGCAGTTTTCCATCAGCACGAGCAGATCGGTCGTGCTCCAGGTCAGGAAAACCGTTTCCTCCTGCCCGATCCATTGGCGCAGACGGGATACCGCCTGCGGAAAATTGCCGCCGCCGTCCAGCTCCTCTTCCGTGATGCTGGTCAGCCCGGTCACAATCTCGGACAGCTTGCGGCTGACGACCGGCTTTATCAGGGCGTGATAGCGATCGACCAGCTCGAGCCGGTCGTTCAGCTTGACGGCGCCGATTTCAATGATCTCGTTGAAATAACCGTGGGCCTTGTGCGAATACGCCCCGTTCCATTCCAGATCCGCCACAACAAATTGCATCCTGGTCACCCTTCAGTGCTTTTATGCCATTTCGCCCAGCTTGCCGCCCGCGAGCAGGTGGAAATGCAGATGGAACACCGTCTGCCCGGCGTCCGGCCCGTTGTTGGTCACAATGCGGTAATCGGTCAGCCCCAGCTGCTGCGCAATGCGCGGGATCACCTCGAAAATGTGCGCCACCACGCCGCTGTTGCTGCCGTCCACGTCCCGCACGCCCGACAGATGCGCCTTGGGGATGACAAGAAGGTGCACCGGCGCTTTGGGTTCGATGTCATAAAAGGCCAGCACCTGGTCGTCCTCGTACACCTTTTTGGAGGGGATTTCCCCCGCCGCGATTTTGCAGAATAGGCAGTCCATTGCCTGTACCTCCCGTTCTCTTTTTATTTATGCAGCAGCGCGGCGAGAATCTCATCCACGCTGTTTATGGCGTCGTCCACGCGGGACAGGTCCTTGCCGCCGGCCATGGCCATATCCGGCCGGCCGCCGCCCTTGCCGCCGCAGATCTTGGCGACCTCGCGGACGATATTGCCCGCGTGTGCCCCGCGCTTCACCGCGCCCGGCGAACAGTAGCAGCCGAAGGTCACGCTGCCCGCATCCTCCTGAATGCCCGCGATAACCACCGTCATATCGCCCGCCTGATCGCGGCAGCGGTCGCACATGGCGCGGATGGCGTCGCCGCCCGTGCCGGTGAAGGCGGCCGCGATGACCTTGATGCCCTCCACCTCGCGGGCGTCGCCGAACAGCCCTTCGATCTTCTGCGAAGCGAGCTTCGCCCTGGCGGCCTCCAGTTCCTTGGTCGTGTCGCGCAGCTCCGCCGACAGCTGGGCGGCACGGCGGCCGATGTCCTCGATGTTGCCGATTTTCATCGCGTCGGCCGCCTGGGCCATAAGCGCGTGATACTCGTTGAGCAGATCCAATACGCCCAGGCCGGTGACCGCCTCAATACGGCGCACGCCCGCCGCCACCGAGCTTTCGGACACGATGCGGAACAGGCCGAGCTGGGCGGTGTTGGACACATGGGTGCCGCCGCAGAATTCCACCGACACGTCGCCGACGCTCACCACCCGCACGATGTCGCCGTACTTCTCGCCGAAGAGGGCCATGGCCCCCAGCTTGCGCGCCTCGTCGATGGGCATCTCCCGCACAAGGGTGGAAATCCCCTCCATGATCCAGAGGTTGACCAGCCCCTCCACCTTGCGCAGCTCGTCAGCGGTCAGCGCCGCGAAATGGGTGAAGTCAAACCGCATGCGGCTGCTCGTCACCAGCTGTCCCGCCTGCTCCACGTGATCGCCGAGCACCCGGCGCAGCGCCGCCTGCAGCAGATGCGCCGCGGTGTGGTTGCGCATGATGGCCATGCGGTTCGGCTTGCCGACGCGGGCGGTCACCGTATCCCCCACGCACAGCGCGCCCTTCTGCATCACGCCGGTATGCAGGAAAACGCCCGCCGCGTTTTTATCGGTACGGCCGACCAGCAGAACGCCGTCCTCGTTGCCGATGAGGCCTTCGTCGCCGACCTGGCCGCCGCTTTCGGCATAAAACGGCGTCGTGTCCAGCACGAGAACCGCATCCTCCCCTTCGGCGGCGCTCTCGGCCAGTTCGCCGTCCTTGACGATGGCGATCACCTTCGCCTGCGCCTCCAGCGTGTCATAGCCGACAAAGCGCGTCGCCGCGAGCTGCTCGGTCACGCTGCCGCCGCCCTTCCAGGCGTCGGCGCCGGCGTCCTTGCGGGCGGCGCGGGCCCGGGTGCGCTGCTCCTTCATCAGACGGTCGAACTCCTCTTCGTCCACCGTCAGGCCCTTTTCTTCCAAAATGTCGCGGGTCAGATCCACCGGGAAGCCATAGGTGTCATACAGCCGGAAGGCGTCCGCCCCCGGCAGCACCGTGCCCTCCAGGTTCGCCAGCATCTCGTCGAGCAGGGCCAGGCCGCTGTCGATCGTCTTCTCAAAGGACTGCTCCTCGATGAAGATGAGCTTTTTGATGAACGCCTTTTTCTCGCTCAGCTGCGGATAGGCGGTGAGATTCTCCTGAATCACGGTGTCGCACACTTCAAACAGGAAGGGCTTGTGAATGCCGAGCAGCCGGCCATGGCGCGCCGCGCGGCGCAGCAGGCGGCGCAGCACATAGCCGCGCCCCTCGTTGGAGGGCATGACGCCGTCGCCGATCATGAAGGTGGTGGAACGGATATGGTCGGTGATGACCCGCAGGGACACGTCCTGCTTTTCGTCCTCGCCATAGGCCACGCCCGCGATGCGGCTGACGTGCTTCATGATGTTCTGCACCGTGTCCACCTCGAACAGGTTGCCCACCCCCTGCATGATGCAGGCCAGGCGTTCGAGGCCCATGCCCGTGTCGATGTTGGGATGATCCAGCGGCGCATAATGCCCCTCGCCGTCCGAATCGAACTGGGTGAACACGAGGTTCCAGAATTCCACATACCGGTCGCAGTCGCAGCCCACGCCGCAGGTCGGCGAACCGCAGCCGTATTCCTCGCCCCGGTCAAAATACAGCTCGGAGCAGGGGCCGCACGGGCCGGAACCGTGCTCCCAGAAGTTGTCTTCCTTCCCCAGACGGACGATGTGATCGGCGGCCACGCCCACTTCCTTCGTCCAGATGTCGAAGGCCTGGTCGTCCTCCTCGTAGATGCTCACCCAGATGCGCTCCACCGGCAGCTCCAGCACCTTGGTGCAGAACTCCCACGCCCAGGCGGTCGCCTCGTGCTTGAAATAATCGCCGAAGCTGAAGTTGCCCAGCATCTCGAAATAGGTGCCGTGGCGGGCCGTTTTGCCCACCCGCTCGATGTCCGGGGTGCGGATACATTTCTGGCAGGTGGTCACCCGCTTGCGCGGCGGGGTCACCTCGCCGGTGAAGTACTTTTTCATCGGCGCCATGCCCGAATTGATGAGCAGCAGCGACTTGTCCCCCTGCGGCACGAGCGAAAAGCTGGGGAGCCGGAGGTGTCCCTTGCTCTCAAAAAACGAGAGGTATTTTTCGCGCAGATCGTTGAGGCCTGTCCATTCCATGGTGTGATTCTTTCCTTTCCGCATAAAAAATACCCCCGTCCAATATGGGACGGAGGTTCCGTGGTACCACCCAAATTGCGCGGGAAATGCCGCGCCGCTTTTGTCCCTTAACGCGGGAAACGCCGCCGCTCTTCACGGCAGAAGCTCCGGGACGGCCCCCCGCGGCGCCGGCATGGACGGCCTTTCAGCGCACACGGGGTGCGGCCGTCCTCTCTGTCATGCGCTGCCTGCGGGTTCTTCCCCTCTCAGCTGTGTCGATATATGTAAGTAGTATAGGACAAATCGGCCGGTTTGTCAATACCGGCCGGGAGAAGATCCGCCGGTCCGGCATGGGAGGCAGACGGTCTTCCAACCGGCAAGCGTCCCGCCGAACCGCTCAGAATCCATCCGCTCCGCCCGTTCACAGGCGGCGGGTGCGGGAATCTCCCCCCGCGGGCCGGCTCACAGGCGGTGGGCTACAACGCCGGTCAGTTCCAGATCCTTCGTCACATACCCGTCCCGCATGGGCTGCGGTTCGGCGTAGTCGGTGGAAAGGTATTTTTTGTTGTCATCCGCAAAGGTGGTGACCATCACCGCCTCGCCGCCGAGCGCCTCCTGCTTCATGACGCAGCCGACGAAGTTCGCCCCCGAGGAAACGCCCACGCCAAGCCCCAGCTGTTCGGAGAGCATGCGCGCCATGATCAGGGCGTCGCCGTCGTCCACCGACACCACCTCATCGAGAGCGTCGAGGTGCAGCAGATCGGGAATAAATTCGTCCGAAATGCCCTGAATGCGGTGGCTGCCCACCTTATACCCCGTGGACAGGGTGGGCGAGCTGAGCGGCTCGAGCGGATAAGCCCGGCAGGCGGGATTCTCTTCCCGCAGGCGGCGGGCCAGCCCCATGATGGTGCCGCCGGTGCCCACCCCGGCCACCGCGCCGTCCGCCCGCAGGCCGAGGGCGGCGAGCTGCTGCACGATTTCCGCGCCGGTGGTACGGTAATGCGCCTCGGTGTTGTCCTCATTGGAGAACTGCCGCGGCAGAAAGGCCCCTTCGGTGCGGGCGAGCTCCTCGCAGCGCGCGATGGAACCGAGAAAGCCGCCCTCCTCCCGGGAGACGAGGCGCACCTCAGCGCCGTAGCTCTGCATGATGAGAATGCGCTCCCGGCTCATCCAGTCGGGCATATAGATGACCACCGGATGCCCGAGATACCGCCCGAGGGCGGAAAAGGCGATGCCGGTGTTGCCGCTCGTCGCTTCGGCGATGATCTGGCCGGGCCGGATGGTTCCGTCTTCATACGCCCGGCGCAGGATATACAGCGCCACCCGGTCCTTGATGTTGCCGGTCAGGTTATACGCCTCCGCCTTGGCAAAAAGGCGGCGCGCCTTCCCCCGGTAACGGAAATGGATCTCCAGCAGCGGGGTGCGCCCGATAAGCGGGGCGATGCGGTCAAAGCGTTCTTGTTGTTCGCGTGTCATGGGCTATCTCCTAACCATGTAAAATCCGCTCGAGTATCTTGCGATAGATGTACAGCATATACGGTTCGGTCACATATTGTTCCAGGCGGCCGATATCCACCCAGCGCACGCCGCTGTTTTCGTCCGGCTTGATGGTCAGCGGCTGTGTCTGCGGCGCGACGAGGGCATACCCCACCGACAGATGCAGGTGGGCGGGAATATATTGCCCCTGCTTTTCAAATCCCCACACGGGCAGAATGTCAAGCGACTGGATCGCCGGGGACAGCGGCTCCACCTGCACGATACCCGTCTCCTCCCGCGCTTCGCGCAGGGCCACGGCCAGCAGGTCGGCTTCCCCGTCCGCGTGGCCGCCCACCCAGCTCCATGCCCGGAACTGGTTATGAAACACAAGCAGCAGCCGGGTGCGGGTGGGGTCGAATATCAGCGCCGACGAGGTGAAATGCGCCGTCATGCTTTCCCGGCGGAGCAGACCGTCCGCCTCCTGACGGAGCAGGTCAAGCATCTGGCGCTGATCCGCCGCTTCCTGCCTGTTGCGCGCCTCAAAGCGCCAGATTTCCTCCCGGTAGGACAAGCCGTCTTTCCCCCTTCGCATCGAATCGTCTCACCCTATATATACGCAGGAACGGCCCGGTATGCCTCTGTCCGTTTTTCCGGGGTGCAATACCGGCCGCCGGGTGGGCGGCTCGCGCAGCCGATGATACAGCCCCCCGTCACCCGCCAGAAACGATTCTGCGGATGGGCATAGCCAAAGCCCGCCTCCCGCGATCAGGGCGAGGGCATGGCCTCCAGCAGCAGCACGCGGGGCGCGGCGGCAGATGCACAACCCGTTCGGACAAAGCCCGCCGCCCTTTCCGCGGGAGGATATCTTCGCTATATTCTAAACCCTTTGCGGCAAATTGACAACCGGTTTTACAAATTTTTTGCAGGGCGGCCTCCGGCCCGCGGAGCAGCGGGCTTCAAGCCCTATCCGCCTTCCCGTCATACCGAATCCAGTCGGACGCCCATTCAAACAGCTGTTTCCCCATGGCGGCGAACGCCGCGGCCGGTACCTCCTCCATCGCTTTCAGGCGCATCGCCGTTTCCAATATCGCCTGTTCCGCCGGCTGCAAAAGGGCATGCAGCCGGCTTTTCTGCCTTTCATACCGGCCCGTCTGCCGGTAGGCGATGGCCTGCAGCACAAAGACGGCGGCCTTATACTGCCCCTTCAGGATGGCGGCGTCCTTCTCGTGCAGCAGATTGTGCACGCAGCCGTGATACAGATTGCAGGCGCCCAGCCGGATGGCCCGCCCGGCCGCCTCGCCGTCCATCCGCTCCCGCAGCCAGCCGAGGCTGCCCATATAGGGCACCGTGTCAAAATAAAACTGGAACAAATCGGCCGTATCCCAATGGGCCAGCTCTTCCCGGCCCGCGGCGAATCCGCATACCAGCTCCCGGTGCGGCAGCGTGTCCAGCACCTCGCCGTACCGCCGCAAATCCGCCGCCTCCAGCTTGTCGAGCAGCAGCACGACGTCCAGATCGCTTTGCTCCCCTGCTTCTCCCCGGCCATAGCTGCCCTGCAGGCCGATGAAGTCCACCCGCTCGCCGAATGCCGCCCGCACCGCCTCGCAATACGCGGCCATCCAATGGTTTATCTCGATCATGTCGCCCTCTCCTTTCTTCCGTGTCCAGTATACCGCACAGAAGAACCGATTTCCAGCAGGAAATCCTCCCGCCTTGGTTCACACGGCGCCCCCGGCGGAATACAATGATCTGGAAATATGTTTTGACAACCGATCCCATTCGAAAGGAGCGCTTGTTCCATGCGTCTGTTCAAATCCCTTCGGCATCCGGAGAAAGAGGAGACCGAAACGCCGCCGGCCTTTTCCTTTGCCTTTCTTAAGCGGGACGCGCAAACCGGCCTTCCCCAGCCGGACGTCCTTTTCCGCCTGGTCGGTGAATCGGGCGAACCCGCCTTGCAGGCCGTTTCCGATCCGTGGGGGCGCGTCCGGTTCGACGCGCTGCTGCCGGGCACCTATTTCCTGACGGAAGACGCGCCCGCCGGCGCGCCGGCGGAGCGGCCGCCCTACACCGTACGGGTGGACGGCTGCGGCGATGTGCGGGTGGACGGCATCCCCGCGGCCCGGTTTCAGCCGGGGATTTCCGCCGCGGCCTGCGGCGACTTGGTGCTCTTCCAGCGCGATGCGCGGACAGGGGCGCCGCTGCGCGGGGCGGTGCTGGAGCTGCGGCAGGGGGAAACCGCCGTGTGCGCCGTCTCGTCGGACGAGGAGGGGCGCCTGACCTTCCGGGGGCTGTTCCCGGGCCGCTTCACCCTCACGGAAAGCCGCCCGCCGCGCGGGTACCTTCCCCAAGCCGCGTCCTATGCGCTGGACATCCCGGCCGCCGGCCCGCCCCTGCTCGACGGGAAGCCGGCCCAGGGAAGCGCGTTATATTCCCAGCCCTTCGCCACGCTGTATCTGCGGCTGACCGATGGGAGCGCCAACCCGCTCGCCGGGGCGGCCTATGCCGTCGAACAAAACGGCGGCCATTTTGCCTTCATCACCACGGACGACAGCGGAACGGCCCAGGTCACCCTGTCCGCGCCGGGAACCTACACGGTGCGCGAAGCCCTCCCGCCGCCCGGCTGCGAACCCAACGCCGCGGTGCACACCGCCGTTTTGCAGCCGGACGGTATCCTGACCGTCGACGGGGAGGAAAAAACGGCGATCGACGCCGTGAGCGAGCCGCGGCTCTTTTTCGTTGCCTTCCGCGCGGCCGGGGCGGGCGCCGCCTTCCTCCTGCGCGCGGAGGAAAGCCGGACGGCGGTATCCGACGCGGACGGGTATGTTGTCTTTGCGGCCGTGCCCGCCGGATCCTATACCCTTGTGCAGACCGCCGCCAGCCCCGGTTACCAGCCCGATCCCGGCTGCCATGCCGTTTTGGTGGAAGCGGACGGCGCGGCGTTTGTCGACGGCCTCCCCCTGCCCGCCTTTGCCGTGCGCAACGCGCCGGCGTCCGGCTTTTCACTGGCGGTGCACAGCGGCGCCGGCCTGCCGTTGGCGGACGCGGCCTTTGAGCTGCTGCAGCAGGACAGGGTGGTGCTGTGCCGCACCACCGACGAAGAAGGGGGCGCGCTCTTCGCCCCGCTGGAGCCGGGAGAATACACGCTGCAGGAAACGCAGGCGCCGGCCGATTACCGCCCCGATGAAGCCGTCTATGCCGTCACGGTGGCCGAGGACGGCGGCGTGCTCGTAAACGGGACGGCGCTGTCCGGCCCGTTGTCCCTGACAAACGCACCGGCGCCGGGGATCCTCTTTTTCACGGTGACGGACGGCGGCGACGGGCAGCCGGTGGAAGGCGCCGTCTTCGCGCTGCAGCCGGAAGGCGCCCCGGCCTTCTCGGCGGTTTCCGACGCGCAGGGGCGGGTCCGGTTCCCCGCGGTGCCGGCCGGCATCTATACGCTGCGCGAAACCGCCGTTCCCGACGACTATGCTCTGCCGGATACGGCCTGGCACGTCACAACGGATGAAGAAGGGTGCCTGCTGCTGGAGGGCAGCCCCTGCGGCGGCCCGCCGCTCTGCCTGTACCGCCTGGTCAGCCTGTACGGCCGCTGTATCTGGGAGGATAACGGCAACGCGCGCGGCCGGCGGCCGGCCTCGGTCTTTATCGAGCTGCTGCGGGACGGCGCGGCGGTGGATCGGATCGAGCTGCCCGGCAGCCAAACCGCGTTCCGCTTTGATCAGGTGGCGCTGTATCGGCCGGACGGTACGCCCTACACCTATACCGTGCAGCAGATGCCGCCGCCCGACGGCTATATCCAGCACACCGCCGATCTCGTCATCACCAACATCTGGGCACAGTACAGCGTCACCGTCCTCTGCGAAGATGAGGCAGGCGGCGAGCTGGCGCGCAGCGTCTATGCCGTCCCGGCGGCGCAGGCGTTCACCGCCTACCTGCCGGTGCTCACGGGATACGAACCGCTCTGCGCCTCACCGGTTGCCCTTGCCTCGGTCGACCGGGATCTAATCGTGCGGTTTTCTTATCGCCCGCTGGACACCTGAACCGGCACAAAGCCGCCGAAGAATGCCTTCGGCGGCTTTACCTTTGGCGCTGGCGCTTGCGGTAAACGCTCGGCGGCATGCCCTCCGCCGCCTTGAATACCCGCGCAAAATAGTTGTAATCCGGGATGCCGACCTGTGCGGCCACGGCCGCCACAGACAGCCTGCCCTCCCGCAGCAGGCGCTTCGCCTCGCGCAGCCGCAGCTCCCGTATCCGCTCCCCCACCGAACAGCCCCAGCTTTCCGCCGCCATGTTGCACAGGGTGGTTTTGCCCACGCCGCACGCCGCCGCAATCTCCCCCAGCGTAAGCGGCTGCGCCAGGTGGCCGCGGATATACCGCGCCGCCAGATCCGGCAGCGCCCCATTGCGCACCCCGACGTATTCCTCCAGCCACACATACGCCGCGCACGCCTGCAGAATTTCGGCACACGCACGCAGCTGGTCCTCTTCTATGGGGCGCAGCCGGGCGTAAGCCGCCTGCAGATGGCGGTAGGCCGGCGGGGGGGTGTCTTCCCCGGCCGGCCGCATCTGGCCGATCATCAGATAGCCCAGCAGCCCGCCCGCCGGCGTGCGGATGGGCGCAATCATTTCCCGCAGCCCGGCATGACAGCGATAGCTGTATGATCCCTTTTCCCGCATGGCGCGCCGATAGGCGGCCGCATCGCAGCGCTCGCAGGGCACGGCGCCCTCCCGGCCCGCCTTCACCCCGTCGCAGTAAGCGCAGCTTTCCTCCGGATAAGCCAGCAGCTCCCGGTGCTGCGTGTCAAACAGCCCCACCCGCGTCTGCACCAGCAGATAAAAGCTGCGAAGCAGCTCCAGCACCCGCTGCCGATTCCATACAACGTCCATCCTGCACCTCGATAATCGACCGAATCACGAACGATAATGCTAATTTTTGAACAGTATACCCTATTTTCCCGCGCTTGTAAAGGCTACACTGAAAGCAACAACACAGAGGAGGCAGTTTGTATGACACACCGGGAAACCGTCATCGCGGCCCTTTCCCACCAGGCCACCGACCCCATCCCCTATCAAATCTCGCTGACCGGACAGGCGTATACCCGTCTGGCACAGGCGACAGGCGACCCGTATATTTATGAAAAGCTGGGAGGGTATCTCCACGGGGGATCCCACGGACAGATCACCGCCCTGCCCGACAGGCCCGAGCATTTTCAGGACGAATTCGGCGTCGTGTGGAACCGGAGCGGCGCGGATAAGGACATCGGCGTGGTGGATCACCCGCTCATCGAGGATATAGAAACCTCGACCTACCGCTTTCCGCCGGTGAACGCTGCCCTGCTGCGGCAGGACGCGCAGCGGTGCGTGGACGACAAGGGGGATCGCTTCGCCGTTTTCGGCCTCGGCTTTTGCATGTTCGAGCGGTCCTGGAGCCTGATGGGCATGGAAAACGTGCTCATGAGCATGATCGCCGCCCCCGAGGCGCTGGAAGCCTTTTACGATCGCATCTGTGACTATCATTTGCAGCTGCTGGATATCCTGCTGGAATACGACATCGACGCCGTGCAGTTCGGCGACGACTGGGGCCAGCAGAAGGGGCTCATCATGGGGCCTCACCACTGGCGGCGGTTCATAAAGCCCCGCATGGCCCGCCTGTATGACCGGGTGAAGCGCGCCGGGAAATACGTCATCCAGCATTCCTGCGGCGACTGCCGGGAGATCTTCCCCGATCTCGTGGAAATCGGGCTGGACTGCTACCAGACCTTCCAGCCGGAGATTTACGACATTGTGGAGATGAAACGGCTGTTCGGGGATAAGGTGACCTTCTGGGGCGGTATCTCCACCCAGCGGTGCCTGCCCTATATGACGCCCGCAGAAGTCCAGCAGGAGATTGTGCGGGTGGCCACTGTCCTGCGCCCGAACGGCGGGCTGATCCTCGCCCCTACCCATGCGGTGCCCGGCGACGTCCCGCCGGAGAATATCCTGGCCATGAACGAGGTGTTCCATAACCAGGATCGCTTTTTCCGCTGAGATGCGCCGGAAGTGATTGCCAAGCGCCTTCGCCCCGTGGTATACTGTTCTGAATATTGGAACAGGGGGCGATCGATCCATGGCTACCAATGCAATAGACGCGCTTATCGCGCGCATGCCGCTCGAAGAAAAGGTGGCGCAGCTGTACGGCATACGGGTTGAGGATCTGGAGGAAAACGGCAGGCTGTCGCTGGAAAAATGCCGGCAGCTCATTCCCCACGGGGTGGGGCATCTGTGCCAGTTTGCCAGCTGCACCACGCTGCCGACCGCGGAGATTCTCGCCTTTGTCGACGAGCTGCAGGCCTATGTGCGCAGCGAAACCCAAAGCAAAATCCCCGTTGCGCTTCACGAAGAGGTCATTACAGGCGTCGCGGCCAGGGGCGCCACCATCACGCCGCAGATGATCGGGATGAGCTGCTCCTGGAATCCGGAGCTGGTATATGAAAACGCCCGCATGACGGCGGAAAATATGAAAAAGCTGGGCTGCTATTATGCGCTGAGCCCCATGATGGATCTGATCCACGACGCGCGCTGGGGCCGCGGCGAGGAGGGATACGGCGAGGATCCCCATTTGATCGCTGCCTTTGTGCTGGCCTTTATCCGCGGCCTGCAGGAGTCGGGAACGGCCGCCACGGCCAAGCATTATGCCGGCTACGGCATGGAGAATCAGGATTTGGCCTATTTCCGCAATGAGGTGCTCGTTCCCTTTGAGGCGGCGGTGAAGGCGGGAAAGGTCAAAGGCGTGATGCCGGGCTATCACGCCTTTCATGATGTGCCGTGCAGCGCCTCCTCCTTCCTGCTGACCGACATTCTGCGCAGGGAGTGGGGCTTCGACGGCATGGTCGTTTCGGATTACGGGGCGGTCATCAACGTGCACAAGGTGTTCGGCTATGCCCCCACGCCCGAGAAGGCCGGTGCGGTCAGCCTGCAGGCGGGCATCGATGTGGAGCTTCCCTTCGGCGAAACCTTCCCCCAGCTGGTTGACGCCGTGCGCCGCGGGGAGATTCCGGAAGAGCGCATCGACCGTTCGCTGCGCCGCGTGCTGGCCTTCAAGGAGTCGCTCGGCATTCTCGGCGGCGAAGGCGCCGGGCCGGCGGCGGGGCCCATCGACCTGGACCCGCCCGCCAACCGGGAGCAGGCCCTTCTGTCCGCGCGGCAGGCGATGGTTCTGCTGAAAAACGACGGCATTCTCCCCCTGGCCGACAAGCCCTGCCGTGTGGCGGTGGTCGGCCCCAACGCCGATTCCTACTACGCCGTGCAGGGCGATTATACCTGGATGGGCGTTGCGGAATTCTTCCATCGCCTTAAGGGTTCAAAGGACAATCCCCATCTTGTTACGCTGCTGGAGGGGCTGCGCAACCGGAGCGGGCATTTCCATATCGCGTATGAACGGGGCTGCGGCTGGACGACGAGCGCGGATCAGGTGACCGGTACGCCCATCGGCGATGAACGGGGCCTGCACAGCGAATATACCCCCCTCGAGGACATCCCGGCCACCGACTGGAACAGGGCCATGACGCTCGCGCGGGAAAGCGATATCGTCATCGCCGCCATGGGCGAGAACCGCTACCTGTGCGGCGAGGGCTGCGACCGCAGCGACGTGCGGCTGCCCGGGGATCAGGAAGCCTTCGTCCGCCAGCTGTGCGATACGGGCAAGCCGGTCATTCTCGTGGTGTTCGGCGGACGGCCCATGGCCATCGCGGATATCGCCGCGCGCTGTGCCGCCGTGCTGTACGCCTGGTATCCCGGCGAAGAGGGAGGCAACGCGGCGGCCGATATCCTGCTGGGCCGTGCCAACCCCTGCGGCAAGCTGACCGTTTCCCTGCCCAACGCCAGCGAGGACGTCCCCGTCTTCTATCAGCAGGGCGCACGCGCGCAGGCGTGCCAGTATCCTTTCGGCTTCGGCCTGAGCTATACCACCTTTGCCTATGCCAATCTGCGCACCGTCCCGTGTCTGTCCACGGCGGACGCCTGGTTCGACGTCAGCGTGGATATCCGCAACACGGGCGATCGTGCCGGCGCGGAGGTGGTGCAGTTTTACATGACAGCGGCGGATATCCCGCACAAGCTGCTCGGCTTCTCCCGCGTGGAGCTTGAGCCCGGCGAGGGCAAAACGGTCACCGTACGGGTTTTCCTGGATACGCTGGCCCGGTACGACGCGCAGGGCACGCTGCATCTGGATCCGCAGCGTTTCACCCTGCAGGCGGGTTCCTCTTCCCGCGATATCCATCTAAGCGCCCCCGTGGCGATAGAAGGCGCGTCCCGCATTCTGCCTCAAAGAACCCATTTTGTTTCCGAAGATCGCACCTAATCCAAACGAGAGGGAACCGCCGGCGGGCGGTTCCCTCTCGTTTTGCCTGCATTTCGGGACTGTATAACAGGCGGGCATCACAGCCCATGTTTACTTGTACTCTTTGGAGTAAATCACATTGCCGTCTTTATCGAGATATTCGACGATGAGCGACTCCGCGCCCTCCACATTCGCCTTCAGCTCGGGCAGCACCATCTCGAAAACCGACGACATGGAATCCATCATCTGCTCAAAATACTCCTTAAGCTGGGAGGTATCCCCCAGATCCGTGGTATACCGATAGCTGTATACCATCGAATTTCCCCGCGCCAACAGCTGGAATTCCATACCGGCTTCTTTTATGCTTTCCGTCAGCGATCCCATCTGATCCTGTACGGCGGCAACATACGCCTCCATACTCATCTTTTGTGAGCCAGCGGTGCTGGTGGCGGCTGTTGTGGTTGTGGTTGTGGTGGTCGGCGCTTTGGTTGTCGTGGTTGTTGTGGTCGTGGTGGGCGCTTTGGTGGTGGTCGTCTTGGCCTTGGTCGTGGTGGCCTTCGTGGTGGTTTTCTCCCTGGTCGTGGTCCCCGCAGTCTCAGCCGTGGTATCCGAGGCGGCCGCCGTATCCGAAGCGCCGGTCGTTGCAGCCTCCTCGGTCGTGATGGTGCCCGCCTGAGAAGACGCGTCTCCGCCCTGGATCGGAGCCTTCTCGCTGCATGCCGCCAAGGTTAGACTGAGGATCAAGGTCGCCAGGATAATGCCGCATTTTTTCATGGAATTCCCTCCTAAAAATTTTCCCGTCCTTTGTGGGAAAGCTCGAAGCCCGTACTTGTCCGCCCCGTTTTTACCATCGCCTTTGTCTATACCGCCGCGGGCTTCTTGCATTTTAAGATCTGTATTATAGCATAAAAAGCCTATATCGTCCAGCTAAATTGGATATATATTCTATCTTTATATAAAAATTTCGACAAATCAAGCGTACAAATCATCGGTTCCACGGAAAAACGCAGCCCCCGGCTTAACCGCGCGGCCGTGTATGGACAGGGGAGAACACAGCGCCGCTTTTGCCCGCTGGAGGGAGAACCAGACCGGGGATTGCGGCGGGGCATGTCTTTTCCCCGTTTCCAATTGATTTTTTGTCGAAATCTGTGCTATAGTAAGAGGAGAGCGTAGCGGCGCTGCGCAAATCCATCGGGTCGGAAAGGATCGCGTATCATGAACACACCCATTCCCTGCCGGGCGTTTCCCGGTCCTCCCGCCGGCCTGCAGCCGTCGGCGGAGCCGCTGGTGGATCTGGGCCATTTGGGGGAACCGCGGCTGCGCTTTGCCATGGAATACTACCGGCAGGGGCTGCCAGGCGCCACCCCCCGCTGCCTGCTGCGCCGGTCCGCCGCCCGGCGGCTGCTGCAGGCGCTCGAGCGGCTGCCGGCCGGTTACGGCTTTCTTGTGTTCGATGCCTGGCGGCCCATTGCGGTGCAGCAGGCGCTGTTCGACCAGTATGCCCGGCGGGTCCGGGAAGAACTGGCCGGACAGGCCGTGTCCGAAGAAGAGGTGATCGAACGGGTGCGCCAGTTTGTCTCGGTGCCCTCCTACGATCCCCTGCATCCCTCCGCACACAGCACGGGCGGCGCCGTGGATCTCACCATCCTGGACGAAAGCGGCTGTCCCTTGCCGATGGGCACCGCCTTTGACGACTTTACCCAGGCGGCCCACACCGCCTATTTTGAAACGCACGCCGATACGCAGGTGCGCGACAACCGCCGGCTTCTTTACGCCTGCATGACGGGGGCGGGCTTTACCAACCTGCCGTCCGAATGGTGGCACTATGATTACGGGACCGGCTTCTGGAGCTACTATACGGGAAAACCGGCCATCTACACGGGGATCTTACAGGAGGCGTAAAACCATATGGAGCAGCCCAAAAAGAAAAAGCGCAAAGGCATCAAATCCATCACCATCATGCTGGCCATTATCACCACGGCGGTCTGGCTGATCCTGCTGCTGGCCAAATACATCATTTCCGGTGTAGATTTTTCTTCTCTGCTGGATGATATCATTGCGAATATCCTGGGGATCCTGCCGCCGATTATCCTGTTCAATTTCCTCTATGAGTACCTGACGCGGGAGCATGTGGCGGATGAGATGACCGAGCAGATCACCCAGACCCTCATGAGCAATCCCGAAACCATCGATCTGTTCGATGCGGACCCCAAAAAATCCTTTGTGCGCACCACCATTCAGACGCTGGTGGGCGACGAGGAATGCGACATGGTCTACGGCGTGGTGGAACCGTATTTGGAGATGCAGTACAACATCCGCCGTTTTTTCCGCTACAACATCACACTGCGCGATTACAGCAGCGATCCCCTGTTCCCGACGGAACTGTATATGCGGGTATATGAGGATCTGACGTATAAAAAGCACTATATCGGGGATAACGGCCTGTCCCGCGCCTTTCAGATCGGCTTTTTTGTCAATAACGAGGAGCTGGATAAGGAACTGCATGAGCAGACCTTTCTGTTCCGGGAAAACCTGAAAATCCGCCCCAGTGAACTGGAGGCGCTGACCCTTCTCTCCCCGGAGGAACAAATCCGCTTCGCCGCGGAGCAGATGTCCCTGAACGTCTTCATCGACGACGTGAAATGTGCCATCCAGCAGGTGTCCATCAGCCACAGCGGCATTGTGGTTTCCTTCCTGTCCGCACACGATGAGGACAACAGGAACCTCAAAATTGAAGTGATGTTCAATATGCCGCAGCTCAAAGGGTACAGCGAGTTCCTGGTGTCCATCAGCGAGCCGACCTATTCCCCCATGATCCAGCTGTCCTATCCGGAAAGCACCATGAACGTCACCATGTTCCCCTTCCTGAACGACGGGGCGGAATGCCTGGTGCAGAACGCCATGCGCAACACGGGCAGCTGCGACATCTATCTGCAGGAAAAGTGGATCTATCCCATGAGCGGCGTGGTTTTCATCGTGCAGGATAAGGCGCAGGCCAACGCGCCGGCTTCCCTTCCGACGTAAAAAAACGGGTGCAGCGGTTGCTGCACCCGTTTTTTTACTTTCGGCGCGTCCCTTTGCCCGCAAAGTGAGAGGGCGGGAAGCCCAGATACTGTTTAAAGACCCTGGAGAAATGCTGGCTGGAAGAAAAGCCCAGCTGAAACGCCGTCTGGGTGACGCTCTCCCCCGCTTCAAGCATGGCGCAGGCCGCCTGCACCTTCCGGCGCAGCAGATAATCCGCCGGCGGGATCCCCACCTCCCGGCGAAAGCGGCGCTTGAGCTGCTCCAGGCTCATGCCGGTATGCTGTGCCGCATCGCGGAGCAGCACGCGTTCGTCCAGGTGTTCCTCGAAGTAGGCGAGAACGCCGGCGATGGGCGGCGAATACGCCGGCGTGCCGTTCCGGCTCTGCCGGACGATGGCCTGCAGGAGAAAAAGCAGCCCGGCCCGCAGGGATGCCCGTTCCAGCGCATGGGCCGGCTCCGCCGTCAGCGCCGCGGCATGGGCAAAGCAGTCCTCGAACAGCGACTGCACCCGCTCCCCGGCAAAAAAGACCCGGCTGGCAATCCCCTCCAGCTCGCAGGCCAGCCCGGCGCATTCCCCGCCGGGAAAGCCAAGAAAGCCGGAACGGTTGTGTGTCGTATCCACGATCATATAATACAGCCGGCACCGCTCCTGAAAAGGGGTGGCGCCCTGATGCTCCTCATTGGGATAGGTCAGGAACATTTCGCCGCCCCGGATGGGATACGCCTTTCCCTGCACGGTATAGGCCTGGCTCCCCGAAACCAGGAAGCAGAGCTCCATGGCATCCGGGTGTACATGGACGGGCAGCGGCTCGCTCGCGGCGTCAAAATACACCTCGACCAGCTCCCGGACGCCGGGAACCCCCAGCTGCTCGGGAAAATAACGCAAGCGCTTCACCGGCTCACCTCCCCCGCTTTTGTATCTAATCGTAGCATGAAATGATCGGGAACGCAAGGGGAACCAAAAGGTGCTACAATAGTACCAAATAGCACATGAGGGGGATATTTTTATGGATTCCAATCTGCTGCGGGCCATCCGCTTCGAGCGCCCGGATTACATTCCAATGACCTTTGCCATCAACCCCGCCTGCTGGAGCACCTACGATCAGCAGGCGCTTGTGGAGCTGATGCAAAGCCATCCGCACCTGTTCCCGGATTTTGTGCCGCCCGCCCTTCCCTATCAGCCCGACTACGCCCTGGTGGCGCGGGCCGACGCGCCCTTTACCGACGATTTCGGCTGCGTCTGGCAAACCACCATGGACGGCATTACCGGCACGGTGGTAGGGCACCCGCTGGCCGACTGGGACAATTTCGGCGATTATCACGCCCCTGACCCGGAAACCTGTATGGGCATCGGCCCGATCGACTGGGAGGCGGAAGCCCGCCGAATACAGTACGAAAAGGAACATCTGGGCTTTGCACAGGCCTCTTTGCGCCACGGGCACACCTTTTTGCAGCTGTGCGATATCCGCGGGTATGAAAACCTGCTGTTCGACATGGCGGACGAGGAAGCGCGGCTGTGGGAGCTCATCGATCTCGTGGAGCAGTTTAACCTGGCCATCGTCCGGCACTATATCCGGCTGGGCGTGGATCTGATGGCCTATCCGGAGGATCTCGGCTGCCAGACCGGCCCCATGATCTCCCCTGCGCTCTTCCGCCAATACATTCAGCCCAGCTACAAGCGGCTGATGCAGCCTGCCCTGGAGGCCGGCATCGGGATCCACATGCATTCGGACGGGGACATCCGCCTGCTGTGCGACGATCTGATCGGCAGCGGGGTGCAGGTGCTCAACCTGCAGGATCTGGTCAACGGCGTGGACTGGATCGCCGAACGGTTCAAGGGCAAGCTGTGCGTGGATCTGGACATCGACCGGCAGCGCATCACCGCGCAGGGAACGCCTCAGCAGATCGACGCCCTCATTCGCAGCGAGGTGGAGGCGCTGGCCACCCCGCAGGGCGGCCTGACCATGATTTACGGGCTGTATCCCGGGGTGCCGCTGGAAAACGTCCGTGCCCTCATGGACGCGATGGAACGCTATATGTTCTATTTTGATTAAGGCGGCCGCGCGCCGTGTGTTTCCGGCAACGGCTGTGCGCCGGCCATATAAAACGACTAAGGGGGCGGCCGATCGGCCGCCCCCTTAGTCGTGCAGAGTGTCAAAAAACTTTTTAGCGAATAGCAATATGCACAAACGTAGAATTCTTATGCGTCGCATCGGGGAACCCCCGGCGAGGGTTCCCCGCCGTAAAACGTCCCACTGGGACGTTTTACGCCCCTCCTGCGCTCTTTGAAGGGGAAAATTTCGTCCTCTGCGGAGGACGACAGGGGCTTTGCCCCTTGACCCCACCGCCTTTTGAAAAAGGCGGGCGAAAACTTTTTGTATATTATTTTTTGCGAATGGACTTTTTCGACAGGCTGAACGACTAAGGGGGCGGCCGATCGGCCGCCCCCTTAGTCGTGGGGTTATATGCAGGGCGGGCAGGGATAAGGTACAATAAGTTGCGCAAATTGAAAATCGCATAAAAGAAAGACATAGC
>CABSLQ010000031.1 GCA_902478605.1 uncultured Oscillospiraceae bacterium | reverse complement strand
ATTTTTTGCGAATGGACTTTTTCGACAGGCTGACGCGCCTGACCGGCATCGGTCAGGCGCGTTTTTTCAAGCGGCTTCGCAGGCGGCCGCATTTCCGCCGCCGCGTCGCTTCTTTCTCCATTTCAGCAGCCAGGCCGAATGGAGAATCACCAGCACGGATCCGGCGTTATGCACCAGTGCCCCCACGACAGGATTCAGCGTACCCGTCATGGCCAGCAGGATGGCGACAAAATTCAGCGCCATGGAGAAGATCATATTCCACTTGATGGTCACCATCATGCGTCTGGACAGCGCGATCAGGTGGGGCAGTTCCTTCACCTCATCGTCCACCAGCGCGATATCCGCCGCCTCAATGGCGATATCGCTGCCCACGCCGCCCATCGCAATGCCCACATCGGCCATCTTCAGGGCCGGCGCATCGTTGATGCCGTCGCCAATCATGCAGACGGCTTCCCCTTTCTTCTGGTATGAGGCAATCCACTCCAGCTTATCCTCCGGCAGGCAGTTGGCGTGAACCTCCCCGATGTGCAACTGACCGGCAATGGCCTCCGCCGCATTCTCATGATCCCCCGTGAGAAGAACGGGCCGCACCTGCAGCTCTGCCAGTCGGTCCAGCATATCCCGGCTTTCCTCCCGCACCGTGTCCGAAAGGGCCAGATACCCCGCCAGCCGATCCGCCACCGCTATGTACACAACGGTGCACCCCTGCATCCGGTACCGCTGTGCGGATGCCTGCACGTCCTGCGGAACCGCTATCCCCTGTTCCTCCAGCATATCGGGATTGCCCGCCCGCACACGGCGGCCGTCTACCACGGCGCAAACGCCCCGGCCGGGCAGCATCTGAAAATCGGCGGCCGGTGGTATTTCCTCCCCTATATCCCGGCGGCAGCAGCGCACGATCGCCCTCCCGAGGGGATGCTCGGAAAACTGCTCCGCGCCGGCACAAAGCGCATATACCTCTTTTTGTGAGATTTCCTCACAAGCCCTTTCCACATGGACAACCTGCGGCATGCCGTATGTCAGCGTGCCGGTTTTATCAAAGGTCATGCGGGACACCTTCGCCAGACGCTCCAGCGCATCGCCCTCCCGCACGAGGAAGCCGTGTCTGGTGGCATTGCCGATGGCCGCCATAATGGCCGTGGGGGTTGCCAGCACCAGGGCGCAGGGGCAGAACACGACCAGAATGGTCACGGCGCGGATAACCTGCCCGGTGATGAGCCAGGTCAGGGCGGCCGCCGTCAGGGCTATGATGACAATCCAGGTGGCCCAGCGATCCGCAATGCCCACGATTTTGGCTTTGTTCGCATCCGCCGACTGCACCAGACGGATCATACGCTGGATCGAGCTGTCCTCGCCGACCCGCGTCGCCTTCATCTCGAAAGCGCCGAATTGGTTGACGGTGCCGCTGGAGACTTCATCTCCCGCTGTTTTATCCACCGGCAGCGATTCCCCGGTCAGCACCGCCTGGTTCACCGCCGTCTGTCCGGTCAGGATTATGCCGTCCACCGGCACCGTCTCGCCGGGCAGCACGCGCAGGATGTCGTCCACCTGCACCTGCTCCGCGGGGATCGTTTTTTCCGTTGAGCCTGTGATAACCCGCGCCGTCTGCGGGGTGAGATGCACCAGCTTTTCAATGCCGGCGCGCGCCTTGGCCACGGTCAAATCCTCCAGCAGCGCGCCAAGCTGCATAATAAAGGCCACTTCGCCCGCGGCAAAATCCTCCCCGATGCAGACCGACGCAATAAGCGCCAGCGAGACGAGCACATCGGCCTTGATATCCAGGGCGGTCACCAGCCCGATAATGGCCTCCAGCACGATCGGCAGCCCGCACAGAATAATGGCCACCCACGCCGCATCGAAAGGAAGCGGAAGAACATCCGTCAAACTGCATACCAGCGCGGCACCGGAAATCAGCAGCAGCACGATCTCCTTTTTCGTGCCGCCAAGCGCCAGCAGGTGTTCCAGCTTCTGCATAACCCGTTTCAAGCGCATCCTCCTCTTATACCATAGGGGGTATATGTATTAGTATACATATACGGGTATGGGTTGTCAAGATCAAAAAGAAAAAGCAGCCGGCGGGCTGCCTTTACAGCGGCGGATCACCCCATATTGGAGAAGCGTTCCACCGCTTTGGTGAAGCTTTCAATTGTTTTATCCGCATCACCGTGTTGGATACCGTCCCGCACGCAATGCTGGATGTGCCCCTCCAGCACCACCTTGCCGCAGCTGTGCAGGGCCGACTTGGCGGCGTTCAGCTGTGACAGGATATCCTCACAGGGCACGTCTTCATCCACCATTCTGTCAATGGCCTGTATCTGCCCGATGATCTTTTTTAACCGCCGATGCAGATTGTCCGCATCCATGCACTGCTTCATGCTGATGTCCATCCCTTTCTCACTCCGGCAGGAATGCCCTGCCGTTTTGGAAGCCGTAAAATGGCGCCGCGGTGTCCGACGCAGACACGTTCCACATTTGAAAATGCCCTTTCGGCTCGCGCCGCGCTATACCCTTAGGGGTATGTGTATATTGTACGATTGTTTTGGCCTTATGTCAAGCTGGCCACTGTGTAGAGATGATGCCAAGCCCTTTCGCATAGGCAATCGCTTTGCCCAGCACGGGACGTATGGCCGCAGCAAAAAGAAACCCCGGACCCCACATACGGGGGTTCGGGGTTTTCAACTCATTCCCACTCCATTTTAAAGATTTTCTCTTAGGTGTTTTAACCCTAATTTTGGTCTCTTTTCGGTCTTGAATCTCAGCTATTTGGGTCTGTTTCAACCGATTTTGCCCGCTTCGTGTACCTCTCGTGTACCCGTAATCAGGCGTTTCAGACGTCGCAGGAATCATGTGCTTTTTGTCATGTAACTGTTCTGTGTATTCCGAAAACAGATAGAAAACCTAAAAGGAGAGTGATAAATCTTTAATATTAGTATACCATAAATCGGCTCTGCGTTCAACAAATTTGCGGTGCGGGCTTTCATTTCGGTGAAAGCCCGCACCGCTTTTTCTATTTTAGGAGGAAATCATGTCAGAATATCAACTGGAAATTAAGCAAATCGTAAATTATCCACGCTGTCGGATTTACCGGCAGTTCATACGAAATCTGATTGCAGACCGGAATATCCGCATCGGCGGCAGCTCCGGTCTTTTTTACTACACCGTCCTCTGCAGCTATGCAAATTTCCGCACATCATACAAGTGCATAGACGGTATCAGCTATACCATATATCCCGGCGAGTGGCTGTGCCGGATAAGCGAGATGGCAGAGTGGTTCCGCACACGGTTTCAGCATCAGGCGGTTTCCATTCTTCAGGATTTACAGGAGCGCCACCTGATTACCTATTCTCTTCTCGGCCGCGGGAAGCTGGTAAAATTCAAAATCCTGGGCTGGCAGAAGCATAACCGCGTGTTGGACTATAATGCACCCTGTTCTAAGGACAGCGGCTTTTTCTTCCTGCCGGTGTCTGTTGCTGCCGAGCTTGTCAGCCGGGGACGATGCTCGGAGATGGACGTCCTGCTGGATTTGTGGATCAACACGGTATATAACGATACACAGGTACAGGGTTCAGATGTTGGCCCGGTGGTCTATCTGCGCAACGGCACTGGAAATCCGCTGCTTGGTTACGCCGAACTGGCGCAGCGTTGGGGCGTATCCAAAGCGACGGCCGGCCGGTATGTCCGCAAGCTGATTTTGCTTGACTATATATCCGCCGTGTCCTTTGCGGGTACGCATGGGACGGCGCTCTACTTGAAAAACTATCTCTCCACGATGTTTCAAATTTCGGACATATTGGTAGACAAGGATGAAGTTGCGTTATCCCTTAACCTTTCTGTTCCTGTCGATGAATATGAAGATGTGGATAAAACTAGCGGTTCAAATTCAGAAAATAGCGTTTCAGATCCGTACACGGAGATTATTGCGCAGAAAGTCGGTCAAATCCTCTCTGCACAAGGCTTTCCGTGCATTTTCTGCCATAAATCCGTCTATAAGTTATTACCCTTATCCCACGACTGCAAGGAAGATCTTTTTGTTTCAGGAAAAGCAGAAATGCGATATTTGCTTATAATTTCTTGTCAGCAAAAAAACGCCGAACTTTTCCGGTTTAAGATCACCTTGCGCAAGGGGGTGAAAGAATGAAGCAAACATCAATCAATGATACCGCTGAGAATCCGCTGTACCATGACACATGGATGCTTCTCAGGAAATACCGAGACGTGGTGTGGAGCCTGGAACTATCGGTACAGCAGGTACGCCGCCGCTTTCAGATCGAATTCGGCGCCAGCATCGAGGATTTTCTGGACTCCATCTATCTGGCCGGCGTGGATTTTGAGGATACCGGTATTCAGGAGCATGCCCGAAGTATCGAACGCAGTTATAAAATGCTCAAGCTGATGGAAAACGCGGTCAACCTACTGCGGAACAAGCACAAGTAGGCCTGCTTCGCGCCTTGGGCAAATTCATCGCAGTCTGCCGCTTCCTTGTTCTTGCCAATGGAACGGAGCATTTCCGCAAGTAATCCCATGGAATAGTGGGCATAGGCGGTGGTCAGCTCCGGTTTCGGTTGCTGCTGTTCCTTTGTGCTGTCGATATCCGGCTCCAGCCACTCGCCCCAGTGCATGCCACTCTCAATGACATACTTTTCGTATGGCGACTTTGCAACATAATAAGGCTTGTAGACCTTGTTAAAGGGAGGCGGAATCGGAATGTGCTTCATCAGCTTGTCCTTTGCTGCCTTGCGGACATAAGCCGCCCAGCCCAGCATCAGATTCAGATTGTCCCGGATGATACTGTCATCGCCATACCGCTTCCACAGGGTATAGGGCACAATTACGGATACAGTTACAGACTCGGACAGTGCCTCTCATTCTTCCAGCCGCGCAACATCCCGGCCGCAGGGCGTGACGGATCGTCCGTCCAGTGAAACAGAAGAAACGCCGCATATTCATACCTGGATAAATGTCAGCCCTGAGGACAGCGGATATATGAACTATGGAGCGGAATGCCGCATACATGGGTATAGCGGGGAAGAGCCGATGTTCTTTCGAACACTGAATGACTTATATCTCCATCAAGCGGCGGATGGCTGTATGTCCAGCTGGGGAACCGGCTTCAAGGGCCTGGCATATAAATACTGTTCCGGATGCGGCGAAGAAGTCATAACGGGGCATGTGCATGACTTTGGCACGGTTGAAAAGCAGGTCTATTTTGAAGAAGTAGTATGCGAATGCGGAGGAATCTTTACCGGCGGAAAGGATTATACGGCGTTGGAATCCTGGAGAATCCATGTAGACATCTATACAAGCCATGGATATCCGAGAGAAGAACATGACACCTATCAAACCGGCACAGGAAGCGTGACGCGGTATGAGGCTACAAAAACCTGTACCTGCGGCTGGCGTCCGGTCGATGACAGCCCGGTTTATTAACCGCAAAAAGCGTTCCTGTGCGGCCTGTTTTCCGGTACAAAATGATTAGTGGATGTTTTCTGTAGTGAAACTGACGCTGAGCACGAATAAATATTATCTTTTTGTAAACATTAGCACTCTCCTCTTGACAGTGCTAATGTTTGGGATATAATAAAGATGTACTTCGAAAGAGGTACAGGTTCCGGGTATTCTGGAACCGTCGTAGAACCAAAACGGCTTGCCGCAGCGATGCGGTGAACCGGACAGCAAAAGCTCGCAACAGCCGAGAAAAATTCCAGCCATCTACGAGCCGAATATTGATTGGAGGAATGACTTATGTTGTCTAGGCGTTTTGGTGAAAACCTGTTCGATGATTTGTTTGAAGACCCCTTTGAGATGATGCCGATGTTCTCGCGTCACAATCCGCTGTACGGCAAACATGCCAAGGCCTTGATGAAGACCGACGTCCGGGAAAAGGATAATTCCTATGAACTGGATATCGACCTTCCGGGCTTTAAGAAGGATGAAATCCAGGCTCAGATTTCAGACGGCTACCTGACCATCAGCGCAAGCAAAGGCCTTGATAAGGATCAGAAAGATGATCAGGGCCGGTATATCCGCCGCGAACGCTATTGCGGCGAATGCAGTCGGAGTTTTTATGTGGGCGACGGCATTACCGAAAAAGATGTTTCCGCAAAATTTGAGGACGGCATCCTGAAGCTCTCGATCCCGAAGAAGGAAACGAAGGCTCTGCCGAAGCCGAACCAGATCAACATCGAATAAGTGTTAAAAAAGGGAGCAGACAGCGCACGCTGTCTGCTCCCTTTTTGTGTAGCGTTTTCTGGCTGTGCTGGGGGAATTGAAAATTCTGATAATCCATAGGAAAAGAAGAAACAGGATTGCGCTAGATGCTTATGGATCCCTGTAACAGCTTCGGTTTCCATGGCGTTTTATCTATATGCTTGGCGGATATTTACTTGGTCATATACTGATAGAAGGAAGCAAGATGATGAATGGCACCGCCCATATTGGCGTAGCCGCATTCATCAATTTTTTGGCGAAGAATCTGCTGTTCCGCAATCGCTGTTTCTCTTGGGGAGTAATAGTATGTGGTATTCATCGGTGAAATTTTTGACATCTCGCTGGCGATAATCAGGCGGCAATTGTTTTTCTTGGCATAGGATAGTTCCACATCTGTGCCGCGTTCAAATTGGGCGATCCCGGTATTGGTATAGGCCATGATTCCCAGAGCATGACATTCGCGTGTATAGACCTCAAGAAGATTGACGGATTGTCCGTATTGATCGGTAACCATGTCTTCTTCCGTTATCCATGCCCAAATATCCCATTCCAACTCAAGACCGATCCTGTCGCATTCTTCGCGTGTGGCAATCACAAGATCGGCAACCCACTGGTTGTATTTCGCCCGGTTTTCCCCGTAGGATTCCTCTGTGTGGGGCTCAACATCTAGGTGGATCGCGTAAAACCGTTCGTCCTCTGCCGCGTTTGCCTGGTAATTTGCGACTTTTTCCACCATATCCTTCATATACCGGTACTGGTACTGCGGGTCAATCCACTGCAGTACGCTCGGGCCGGAGGCACCGCCGAGGGCTGCTACACGGATGCCATACTGGTTACATTTTTTGACAAATCCACGTACATACCGTTCGCTTACCAGATCGTTTTCGGAATCGGCTTCTGTCAGGCCGCCCTGTGCAACCTCTTCCGCCCATGGGACCATTGCACCGATATCCAGGTAAATTTCGGACACGTTGTTGGCAATCAGCATATCTAAAGCCATATCTACGCTGATCCCCTCATCATCCGGTTCTACGATCCGGTGCAGGTACCACCACCAGGTGCCCAGGACGACCTCGTCGTCTTTTTCTCTAAAAGCGAGCACCGGTTTATCCTTATAATATGTACCTGGCATGAAATCGGGGTCACCCACCATTAACGCTTCGGGGGAATCCGGATTAGGGGTGATTGTACCGGTTGGACGGGTGGTTGCGGAAGTAGTGGTTGACATATTGGTTCCTCCTGTTGAATCAATCTGGGAAGTGCTGGATGAAGAGGTATCGGTTCCACATCCTGCCAAAGTCAGCATATACAAAAAAGCCGCTAGACATGGCATGGCACGACGAACTATGGCGGTTAGCATACCGTATCGTTCCTTTCTTTAGTAAACGTTTACTTTTATTTTTAACTTTGTTTTTTTCAGTATACCACAAATAGAAAAATTGTCATGCTGTATATTATTAATTCTATTCGTAATTTTATAAAATTGCCGTTATGTAGATAAATTCTTGGCAATATAGAAGATATATGATATAATAAAAGAAAACGTTATCTTTCTAAAGGAGGGGCATACATGGCGAAGAAAAAGGTGACGATTAACGACGTGGCAAAGCACTGTCACCTGTCGATCGCTACTGTCTCTCGGATTGTGAACAATCTGGATTACCCGATTAGCGAGAAAACGCGGAAAAAAGTGATGGCAGCCGTTGAAGAACTGCAGTATACGCCCAATGTTTTAGGGCGTTATCTAAAACAGAACCAGACCAACGAGGTGGGGGTCATTGTGCCGCATATCTCCAACTACTATTATTCTGAGATTGTGGCCGGCATCAACGATTCGCTGCTCCACAGCGGCTACAGCGTGCTGCTGTGCGATTCGTACCGCAATCCGCGTTTTGAAAAGAAACAGATTTTATCGTTGCTGCAAAAAAAAGTTAAGGGGATTATTCTGTCACCCTCTTCCAGCGAGCTGGAATGGGAACGGTCGTTGATACCTGAGAATGTTGCTTTCGTTACTGTTGACCAGCCGGTACATATGCCTTCACACAGTGTATCCACGCATCATGAAGAAGGTGGACGAATCGCGGCGCGGTACCTGCTGGAAAAGGGGCATACTAAAATCGCTTTTGCCAGCGCGCCGCTGACGGCCCGCAAGTACCGGCAGCAGATGGACGGCTTCCTGCTGGAATTGAAGGCCCATGGAATAGAGCCGGACCCTGCCTATATACGTATGTCGGACAGCGACCGCATCAGCGAAAACACCTACGAATTTGACATCGGCGTTCGGCTGGCCAACAGCTTAAGTCGCCTTGCCGAACCTCCAACCGCCGTGGTATGCGTCAGCGATACCATGGCGACCGGTATGATTCGAGGGCTGAAAATTCGGGGACTACGGGTGCCGGAAGATATTGCGGTTGTAGGTTTTGGCAATCTGGCAGTTGCCGATATGGTCACACCAACGCTGACTACTGTGGATCAATGCATGCGGAATATTGGCACTAAGGCAGTAGAAATCCTTATGAAGGAGTTCGACATGCCTGGGCTTCCGATAGAGAGTATTTTGTATGAACCGCAGCTTATAAAAAGGGAATCAGCATGAGAAGATATCGCGGAGAAAAGCCAAATGTGGCAAATTGATGGATTTTGAAATTGTGGAATAAAATTATAATATTACGGTAGAAATCTTTTATCCATTGTGTTAGCATAAAGCATAGTTTTATGATGTCCTGTGGGTATATAGCAGGTCTATCATATAGAATGGTGTTTTTTAGTGTAATAAGAAAACGTTTTCTTTTTTCGGGTGGAGGTTGCTATGGACACGAGTAAAAAAGTCTGTATTGACCAGTGCTTGAAAATACAAAGCGGTGCGGCAGATATGGTCAGCGTAGAAGATGGCGGTCTCCTGAAAGAAAGCGATTTTGATGGCGTCCTCGCTTTTTATCAGATCCGTGATGGTGGCGCAACGCTTTGTACACAGGATCGTTCCGTTGTCCTGAAAAAGGGAGATACAGTCATTTCAGGAAAACCGCCTCAATGGACTTTTGAGATGGGTGGGGGGATGAAGGCATCTGTAGTCCTTCTGGATATCCGCCTTTTTCTCAATCTGCATTGCCGTCATATGGAACAGGCGGCGGCGCCGCTGCTGGGATGGCTGGCGCAGAGAGGAACGGATATTTCCGGGGAGTCTGCGCTAGGACGAGAGATCCGTGGGCTCTTGGATTCCCTTTGGAATACAGGGCGGCAGCTCGGGGCCGCCGCCCTGGCCGAGACGATGGCGTTGCTTTGGAAGCTGGTCGCTTTCCTCCAGCGCTGCTTCCCGGTTTCCGAAGCCGATGCGGCGCCAAGATCAAAAAACAGCAGGCGTCTTGCTCCCGCTGTGCAGTACATAGAGAGGTTTTATTCCACCAAGTTTACCTTGGGGGATCTGGCCAAAACGGTGTGCATGAGCACTCCGAATTTCAGCATTGTCTTTCGTGAGGCATACGGCGTGCCGCCGATGGAATATGCTATTCGGGTACGTCTGGAAAATGCGGCTAGACAGCTGTTGGAAACCGACAACAAGGTCCTGACGGTTGCGGAAAACTGTGGGTTTACCAGTATGTCGAATTTCGTCAGGCTGTTTCAGAATTTGTACGGCATGGCGCCGTCGAAATATCGGGCACAGAGGACAGCGGGGGAAAAGCCCCGGACGGCGGCATCCTGAATAGGCGGAAAACCGTCGGATCAACGGCGGGAAACAGGCGATAAATTAACAGCATATTCACAATGCAGGAAAGGGGCAGGACTTATGAAATTTAGAAGATGGGGCGCTCTACTGCTGGCTGGGATCATCGGGTGTGTTTCCTTGTCCGGCTGCGGGGACAACGGTGAAAATAAAAGTGGGGGAGGCGATGAAAATGCCCGCAAGTTCGGCGGCATTACCATCACGCTGGCCGACCCGTGGGGGAATGATCTGACCCCGGGAAAGGACGAGGAAACCGACAAGCTGATCGATAAGATCGACGCTATTGAAGAAAAATACGATATTGTTTTTGAGTGGAAGCAGGTCGACTCCGGCACGTATTGGAACAATATGGCGACCGTCATCATGAGCGGGCAGCCGTTCGGGGACATCATGTACTCCTTCCCCTGGATGATTACGGACTGGATCAAGGCGGAGGCCGTCCGTGATGCCGGCGCAATCGCCGAATCGGTCGGGATCGATTTCCACGACGGGACCTGGAACGAGACGGTTCTCGAAGAACATACCTATGGGGACGTCGTTTATGGCTTTTCCAAGGAGGAGGAGAGCGTCTCCAACAGCCTGCTTTATAATAAACGCCTGTTCCGGGAGGCGGGGCTGACCGATCCGAACGAGCTGATTGCCTCCGGAGGCAAATGGGACTTTGCTACGATGGAGGAATACGCGCGCCAGCTGACCAAGCGGGACGCGGCTACCGGCCAAACGACGCAGTGGGGGCTGTCTTCCAGCGACCCCTATTGGCTGATGACCAACTTTATCTTGTCCAACGGCGGCGAACTGGTTGACGACAGCGTGAATCCTCCCACCGTGGCGATGGACAGCGCGAAGTCTCTGGAGGGGCTGGAATTCTTTAACCGGATGCTCAATACCGACCAGACAATCTATTTCTGTCCGGCGGGTGGGCCGTGGGAGACAACGCCGAACGCCTTTGCCAACGGAACGGTGGGTATGTACCATGTGGCGGAATGGCTGATCGAATACATCCGCGATATGATGAACGAAAACGGCACCGGCTCCGATTATGGACTGACATATTTCCCGATGGGCCCGCAGGCGGAGGACTATATCGACCAGAGCCTGGGCGGCAGCGCCTATTTCATTCCCACCTCGATCAGCGAGGAAAAAGCGCAGGCGGCCCTGCTGGTTTACTCAGAACTGATGGATCCTTCGGATGACGGCTATACCAAGGAACAGCGGGTGACCAATCGGGCAGAATCCTTGTTTGCCGACGAGGCGTCCTGCAGGGTATATGAAGATTTGATGCTCAACGGGAAAATTAAAACCAACGGCGCCAGCCGTCTCCTTCTACGCGAACCGCTGATGGAGATTGCGGCGGAGTTTACGGAAAATGCCGGCACGCCCCAATCGCTGATCGCGCAGTACAAGAGTTATATGCAGAACAATATCAATGACAGCGGATATGTGAAGGCGATCGAACGGCAGCAGGGCGCCCAAGAAAATAATGAAGGCTGAAGAAATCGAAGACGGCAATGCGACGGAAGGGGATGACGGAATTGCGCAGAGGGGCCAGAAAAACGGCCGGCTGTTTGCTGGCGTTGTCCATACTGATGGGTATGGCTTTTCTGGCGGCCGCGGCCGATGAAGCGGGAGATGAAACCTCTTCCGTTGCTGTGGACAGTGTGGACACCGGAGAGCTTACCTATACAGAGTTTTTACAGAAAACCGTGCTGCAGCCGGTTTCCACAGAGACGAAGGTCGAATTGAACGCTGAACAGCTGGCTGCCGGCAGCGGTAACTTTACGGCAGAGGAGGACGCGGTATATATTCAGGAAGAGGATAGCCTCACCGTCTCCTTCTCAGCGTCTCCCGGCCTGTATGCGATGCAGATCGAATATGATCCCGATCCGGGACGCTCTCGCGATATTGAGCTCCGGCTGGAGCTGCAGGGAGAAATTCCCTTTCAGGAGGCCGACTCTCTGGTACTTTCCAGGCGGTGGCGGGATGTTGGGGGCGTTATTGAAGAGGATAACAACGGCAACGATATCCGTCCTTCCCAGGAAGAGATTTTATTTGACGAACGAGGATGGCTTTCCTATCAAGCGGTGGATGCGGCCGGTTACTATACACAGGAGCTGCTGTTCCCTTTGGAAGATGAGAACACCTTGACGCTCACTTTGTCCAGAGAGAATGTGCGAATTCACCGCATCGTATTTTACGGTGTGGAGGATATACCAAGCTATGACGAATACGCAGCTCGCTACCAGGATGTCCCCGATGCGACGTCCTCGCTGCCCACGATAGAAGCGGAGCTCCCGGCGTGGAAAAGCGACGCGCGCCTGGTGGCGTTTGCGGACCGCTCCTCTCCAATAACGAGTCCCTATAAAGGGTCGAAGGTCAGTCTAAACACCATTGGCGGTGATAACTGGGTCAACGCCGGACAGACGATTGCCTGGTCCTTTACGCCGGAAGAAACGGGTATGTACGAAATTCGGCTGCGCTGTCGCCAGAATTACGTGCGTGGATTTTACTCCACAAGGATATTGCGCATCGACGGCCGCGTCCCTTTTGAGGAGGCGGCTAATCTCCGCTTTACCTACGACAGAAACTGGAAGAACTACGTGGTGTCGGCTGAGGACACGCCCTGCCGCTTTTACTTTGAAGCCGGCCGTACCTACACCCTCTCTCTGACCATGACGCTGGGAGATTTCGGCGCGTCGTTGGGCCGCGCCCAGGAAAGCGTACAGGCGCTTAACGATATCTACCGAGAGCTGCTCATGATTATGGGGGCTTCTCCGGATTCTCTGCGGGACTACAACCTGGACGAAGCGATCCCGGATACCATTGAAGAAATGCGGGTGCAGGCGGACAATCTCGACGCATTGTCGGATGAAATCCGGTCGATCGCGGGGTTCCGGGGCAGCGAACTGGCTTTGCTGGACAAAATCTCGGAACAGCTATGGGATTTTTACGAGGATCCTCGTGAAATTGCCAAGCGGCTGAATACCTTCAAGGACAATATTGCGGCGTTGAACACCTGGATCCTGGATGCGCAGACTCTGCCGCTGGATTTGGATACCATTACCATCGCAGCGCCGTCTGCGCCGCTGCCGAAGGCTGATGCCGGTTTCTGGGGTTCGTTTGTTCATCAGATGAAGCTGTTCTTTTCTTCCTTTGTGGAGGATTACAATTCTCTAGGCGGCACAATGCTGGAAGGAGGCCAAACGCTGAAGGTCTGGACGACCACAGGGCGCGATCAGGCTACGATCCTGAACGACCTTATCCGTTCATCGTATTCCACCACCGTTACGCAACGGCTCGGAAGGCCGGTGAACGTAGAGCTGCAGGTCATCACTGCCGATACGATTCTCCCTTCGGTGGCAGCCGGTAACGGTGCGGACGTCCTGCTCAACGCCGCGATATCGCTGCCGGTCAATTACGCGACGAGAGGCGCTGCGTACAACCTGCGGGAAGTAGCGACGGACGAACAGCTTGAGGAAGTGCTTTCTCGGTTCCGGGACAGCGCACTGACGCCGCTTACATTTCATGGCGGCCTGTACGCCTTGCCGGAACAGCAGACGTGGCCGGTGCTGTTTTACCGGACCGATATTCTGGAAGAATTGCATATCCCTGTGCCGGATCTCGGTAATCCGTGGAGCTGGGACGACGTTATCCGGTATTTGCCAGTGCTGCAGAAAAACAATATGTCGTTCCTCATGGATACCGGTATCGCGTCCGGTACAGAAGCGCTTGGAACTTTCGCCATGTTCCTGTTCCAAAGGGGCGGGGAGTTTTATAACGGCGAGGGCGTAAGCTCGGCTTTGGACAGCGAGGTGGCCATATCCGCGTTCGAATATTGGACGCAGTTTTATACCAGCTATGGTCTGCCTACCAATTTTAATATTGCCAACCGCTTCCGTACAGGAGAGGCGCCGCTGGTCATCGCGGACATGAGCTTGTACAACCAGTTGGCCGTATCCGCCCCAGAAATCAGCGGCCTGTGGGGAATCGGTTTGGTCCCGGGGACGGTTCAGGACGACGGGACGATTGACCACAGCGTCAGCACCGGCGGGACGGTCGCTATGCTGATGTCTACGATTCAGGATCCGGAAGCGGGATGGGATTTTCTCAGCTGGTGGACCTCGACGGATGTGCAGATGTCTTTTGCCAGGGAGATGGAAAGCCTTTTAGGCACCTCTGCGCGGTATCCTTCGGCCAACATAGAAGCGATGGAGCAGCTTCCTTGGTCTCTGCGGGACCTTCGCGTGCTGCAGGCGCAAGCGCAGTGGGCCAAGGGTATCCCGGAGGTCCCGGGCGGCTATTACACCTCGCGGCACATTAAGAACGCTTTTCGTGAGGTCTGCGTGGGTACCACCGGAGAAGATCCGCGGGAAACGATGCTTCGCTACGCGAAAATTATCAACGACGAGTTATATGACAAGCGAGTGGAATTCGGCTTGGAGGCGGCGAGATAGGAGGCGGACGGACATGATGACTCTCAAAGGAGGGCCGCGGTCGAAAGTGGGCGCGGTTTTCCGGAAAATATGGCACGACCGCGTGTCGTATGCGTTTCTGTTGCCGTTTGCGGTTGTTTTTCTGGCCTTTACCGTCCTGCCGGTCGTGATTTCGGTGTTTTACAGCTTTACCTATAACAATATCCTGGAGGCGCCGCGCTGGGTGGGTTTTCAGAATTACATCCGCCTGTTTACGCGCGACGACGTGTTTATCACAGCGCTGCAGAATACCCTGTTGTTTGCGCTGATTACCGGACCGGGCGGCTATATCCTTTCTTTCGTGGTGGCTTGGTTCATCAATGAAACCAGTTCGTCGCTCCGCACGCTGTTCGTTCTGATTTTTTATTCGCCCTCCATTGCCGGTTCGGTGTATGTAATTTTTGGTGTTTTGTTTTCGGGTGACATTTACGGCTACATGAACGGCTTCCTCATTAACCTGGGATTGATTAGCGACCCGATTGACTGGCTCAACGATACGCGCTATATCAAAATGGTCATCATTCTTTGCGTGCTATGGAGCAGTATGGGCGCCGGCTTCCTGTCCTTTGTAGCGGGCCTGAAAAATGTAGACAGTCAGTATTATGAAGCGGCCGCCATCGACGGCCTGCGTAATCGGTGGCAGGAACTGTGGTATATCACGCTGCCCATGATGAAGCCGCAAATGATGTTCGGCGCGATCATGAGCATTACGAGCGCCTTTTCCATCCATGAGGTGACGCTGTCCCTGGCGGGTTTCCCATCCGCCGGATATGCCGCCCACACCATGGTTAACCATATGTGGGATTACGGTTATCAGCGGTTTGAAATGGGATATGCTTCTGCTATTGCAACGGTTCTATTCCTCATGATGTTGCTCAGCCGGAAGCTGATTAACCGTCTGTTAGAGAGGGTGGGGCATTAAGGTGAACGCAGTTAAAAGCGGATCCGCCGCCGTGCGGATACCGGTCTACAGGCGTATTGCCCGCCGCCTGCGTCATATTTTGCGGGTGCGATCGATGCGGAGCATCGGCGGCGACGTCGCCAACCTTTTGTTTTTATCCCTGTTGTCTATCGTCATGGTTATTCCCATGGTATATGTGATAAACAACGCTTTCAAGCCGCTGGAAGAGCTGTATCTGTCGCCGCCGCGCATCTTTGTGCAAAATCCAACGCTGGACAACCTGCGGGATCTGTTCAGCGTGATGGATACTTCCTGGGTGCCGATTTCTCGATACTTTTTCAATACGCTCCTGGTGACCCTTGCCGGCACATCGGGGCATGTGATTTTCGCATCCATGGCGGCGTATGTTTTGGAAAAGCATCATTTTTATGGCCGGAAAGTCTTTTTTGGCCTGGTGGTGACGACCCTGCTGTTCAATTCGACCGTCACCTCCATCCCGAATTTCGTTATCATGTCTTCGATCGGGCTGGTGGACAATTATCTGGCGTTGATTATCCCGGCGTTCGGTTCCCCACTGGGGCTGTTCCTGATGAAGCAGTTTATGGAGAGCGTGCCGAACGCCATGCTGGAAGCGGCAAAAATCGACGGGGCGGGCGAAATGCGGATCTTTTTCCGCATCGTCATGCCGACGGTAAAGCCAGCCTGGCTGACGCTGATCATTTTCAGCTTCCAGAGCCTGTGGAATTCAACGGGTGGGGTTCTCATCCGCAGCGAGGAACTGAAGCCGCTGCCTTACGCGCTCAACCAGATCGTGGCGGGCGGCTTTGCCCGCGCCGGCGCGGCCGCGGCCGTGTCTTTGGTGCTGATGATCGTGCCCATCGCTGTGTTTATTTTGAGCCAAAGCCAGATCTTGGATACTATGGCGACCTCCGGCATCAAGGAATAGGGGGTGCGGATATGAGAGGAAAACGATGGGGGGTTCTTTTGACGGTCATAGCCCTCTGCGGCGCCTGTCCCGCAGTACAGGCGGCATCCGGAGGGGATTCCCTGCATATGCCGGTCTCGTCTTTTGCCAGCTATACCTATAACTATTGGGGCGACCCTGTAGAGTGCCCGGCCCCTTACGCCGTCACACGAACGGTGACCGGCGTAGACATGGGGGCGGGTGAATTAAAAAAGCCGAACGATATGGCGGTCGGACCCGATGGAAGCATTTATCTGGCAGTCAGCGGAGATGCCGCAGGCGATAATCGGATCATCCAGATGGACGGTCAGCTGAATCTGCTGAAGGAATGGACGGGCTGCCTCGACGCGGACGGACAGACGGTGCCGTTTCAGGAGCCGCTGGGTGTGTTTGTCGATACGAACGGCGATATCTATGTGGCGGACGGGGCTTCCCAAAACATTTACCATATGGATGGGGACTGCCGGCTGAAACGCACCATCCTCCCGCCCGATCCGGAGGAAAACGCCTTCATTGACGAGGCCTTTGTGGAGAGATACCGCCCCTCCAAATTGGCGGTGGATTCCTCCGGCCGCATCCATGTGGTTGCGATTAACGTTAACGAAGGGATCGTGGAGTTTGATCCGGACGGAAAATTTGAAGGCTTTTTGGCGGCGGGGAAGGTCAACGCCAGTGCCCTGGAGATCCTGTGGAAAAAGCTGTCCTCACAGGAACAACTGGACCGTATGGCGGATTTTGTGCCGATTGAGTATAACAACATTGCGCTGGATCAGGAGAATTTCATTTTTGCCAGTGCCGCCGCTATTGACGAAGGCGTGGTGCTCAGTGAAATCCGTTCCGGCAGCGGCACCGAGCAAGGGGCGCTGGTGCGCCGGCTGAATATGCTTGGAAACGACATCCTGCGGCGCAACGGCTTCGGCCCTCCGGTGGGGGATTACCCTGTGGAGGAAACCATTGACAACATTGACGCCGCCTATCAGGGGATTTCCCGGGTGGTGGATATAGCCTGCGGTGACAACGGCTGCTACAGCCTTTTGGACAACAACCGCAACCGGATTTTTACCTACAACGCTGAAGGATATCTGCTGTATGCGTTCAGCGGGCCGGATGAAACGGCCGGAGGGTTCCGAACCCCCTGCTCAATCGTGCAGTATGGGCCATATCTGTATGTGCTGGACAGTAGCCTGCGCAGCGTGACCCAGTTTACCCGAACCGAATTCGGCGATGCCATTGCCGGCGCTATCCAGTATCAGGACGACGGCCAGTATGATGCGGCCCGATCGGCTTGGGAAAAGGTGCTTGCCATGGATGCCAATTACGATTTGGCGTATTCCGGCGTGGGAAAAACCTTGTATCAATACGGCGAATATGAGCAGGCCATGCGGATGTTCAAGCTGGGAAACGACCGGACATGGTATTCGCGGGCTTTCAAGGAATACAGCAAGGAACTGGTATCCCGTTGGTTTGCTCCGGCCGCGGTGGTTCTGGCGGCTATATTGGCGGCAGCTCGCCTGCTGGCTGCCGTGATTCGCCGGCGCAGAAAACGCCGAAAGCCGGCGGGCGGGGAATAGACCCGGCCGCCAAGCAAAACACCCAACGACGATTGAGATCAGGAGGCGCCGCCATGAAAAAGATTGCCCGGGGGCTGCGTTACGCCTTCACGGTGATGAACCACCCCATCCGCGGCTTTTACGACATACGGTTTGAAGGGCAGGGAAACCCGGTCGCCGCCACCCTTTGGCTGGTATTCCTGATTGCGATGTTTGTCGTGCAGAAGCAGTACACGGGATTTATCTTCAATACCAATAACATACGGGAATTCAACGTCCTGCAGGAGATAGGCAATGCTTTGATTCCGGTTTTCCTGTGGTGCGCGGCCAATTGGTGCATCACGGTTCTGATGGATGGAAAGGGGCGCTTTTCCGACATCTATATGGCGACCTGCTACGCCGTCGTGCCCTATGCGGCGGCCACGCTGCTTCGTGTCATTCTGTCCTTGTTTCTCACGCAGCAGGAGCAAACCTTCCTGGAAATTATTTCCGGAATCGGCCTTGCCTTTACAGCGCTGCTGCTCTTTACCGGGATCATGTCCATCCACCAGTTTACGGTGTCAAAAACGTTGTTTGCCATTCTTCTAACCGTACTGGGCATGGCGTTTATTCTGTTTTTGGTATTGCTGTTTGCTTCGATGTTCGACCAGATGGTGGTGTATATCAGTGGAATCATCACCGAAGTGAAGCTGAGGATGTGATGGGATGTTCTATAAAAGGAATAGGCTTATCCAGACCGTCGCTGTTCTCATGCTGGCAGTGATGTGCGCCGGGTGCGCTGATCAGGCCCTGCTCTTTCCGGAGCTTACGGCGGAAGAAGTGCAGGGATGGGCGGCGGATGAGAGCTTTGAACAAAGCGAGGAGACGCTGGGCCTTGAACGGATGAAGGAGGTCGCCTCCGACGGAGGGCTTCGTCTGTATTTCAACGAGAAGACGACCGAAATCGCTGTGCGGACGGCGGAGGGGACGGTGTGGTATTCCAACCCGCAGGACCGCTTGAGCCTCAGCGATGCGGCGCGGGGGAGGCTGTCCTCGCCGCTGCTGGTAAACGTCATTGATTCCACGGATACCGTTAAGCAGATGAATGCTTACGAGGATTCCGTCCAGTATGGTCAGGCGGATTACCAGTCCATACCGAACGGCGTCCGCGTCACTTATCGGTTTGGACAGGTCATCCCGCTGCCCCTGTACCCCCAAGCGTTTACGGCGGAGCGGTTCCAAGAAATCCTGTCTCACCTGGATGAGACCGCCCAAAGCAATATGAAGCGGTACTACCGTGAAGTGAATTATGAAGCCATCACCGACACCCAGACCCTGAACGCTCTGGAACAGAGCTACGCCAACCTTGCCGAGGCGGGGCGCATCTACACGCTCAAGCAGTCGGTATCCCCGCTGGAGGCCGAACGGATTACCGAGTATCTGACGGTATGCGGCTATACCTACGAGCAACGGGAGGAAGATCATGCTCTGGTCGGTTATACCGACGAGGCAAAATCGCTGGGGAATTTCGTCCTGCCGGTGGAATATACGCTCCAGGACGGTCGGCTGTGCGTGCGCATCCCTGTTGAAGATATCCGGTGTACAGAGAATGTGAAGCTGGATTCCATCGTGCTTCTGCCATATTTTTGTACCGGAGGCGGCGAGCAGGACTGTGATGTGGTGCTGCCGGATGGTTCCGGGGCGGTGGTGGAACTCGACTATGTTCGGTCGACTAGCACCCCGGAATACGAGGAGCCTATATACGGACGTAATTATGGCTTGTATCAGAGTAGCGTGGTTTCGCAGAAATATGTCGTGAGTATGCCCGTGTACGGCATACTCACGCAGGAGGGCGGTCTCCTGGCCGAAATCACCGGCGCCGCGGCAACCGCCTCGCTGTATGTGACGCCCCGCACCTCTGCGGATAACCGCGGTGGGGCTGCCGCCAAATTTCAGATTCTGGATTACGCGCAGGTGAAGCTGATGGCTACCGACACGGATACAGTCAACAGCTATGCAGAACATATTAACAGCGAGGACATATCCCTGCAATTTTCCTTCCTGCCCTCCGAAGGACTGTCCTGGGACTCCGTGGCGCGGGAATACCGCGAGCAGCTCCAGAACCGCGGCGTCTTGACGCCGCAGGAAGAAGAGACGTTGCCTCTTGTGGTAAATATGCTGGGGGCTGTTGACGACCGTGAGCCTCTGCTGGGCGTGCCGCGGGAAGTGATCCGGTCGCTGACCACCTTTGAACAGGCGCAGGAGGCGGCGGTGCAGCTGGCGGAAGCGTTTCCGGACAACCAGCTGGTGGTGCGCTACAGCGGCTGGCGGGAAGGAGGATTGAAGTCCAAAGCGCTCGAAAAAGTCGACGCGGAAGGCGTCCTGGGCGGCCGCAAGGGCTTTTTGGCTATGGCGGAGACGCTGGCCCGGCAGGGGATCCGTCTGTTTCCGGACGCCGATTTTCAATATGCCTATCGTTCCAGCCTCCTGGGCGGCTTCGGCAGCGCGGGGGATCCGGTTCGCTTGATTACCAGCGAGGCGGCTACCAAGCCGTCTTATAACATAGCGAACTTCCTGCCGGACGAAGACCGGCTGACCGGCTATCTGCTGCGTCCGGAGAGTATGGCGCAACGGGCTGGAAGCTTTATGGATTCCCTCGGGGACAGCGGACTGAATGGGCTCTCTCTGCCATATCTGGCCTCGGATCTGTCGGGCAATTATGATGTGAACAGCTATTTGAGCCGCAATGCAGCCCAGGGATACTCCGAAGAGTTGCTTCTTCAGGTTTCTCAGGCCGGTTATGCGGTCATGTCGGAAGGAACCAACGCTTATGCCCTCAGCGGTCTGGACTACGCGGTAAACGTCCCTATGGAGAGCAACGCCCATCCCCTGCTGGACCGGTCGATCCCATTTGTGCAGATGGTGCTGTCCGGCAGCGTCCGGATAGCTGCCACCGAGCTCAACGCCGCAGCGGACGACCGGTATTATACGCTCAAGTGTATTGAGACCGGTTCCTCTGTGTATGCCACGATCATGTATGCCAAAAGCGCTGAAGTGAAGGGCACCAATTACGAAGGCTATTATGCAGCCGGCTATGCGGTGATGAAGCCCCGCCTTGAAGAGGTTGGGAAAGAGGTATCCCAGGCTCTGCGGCCGTTCAGCGGCGCCCGGATGATCGGGCACACCGAATTGACGGACGGTCTTATCCGGGTAGATTATGACAACGGAGGCGCGATACTGATCAATTACACCGACAGCGATGTGCAAATGGATCGGGGCGTTGTCCCAGCCGTCGGCTGGATGTCTGTGGAAGGGGGAGGGGCCTGATGGCGAAAGAACGAATGGGAAAACTGGAAGCCCGCCGGAACCGGAGCGGCTATGTATTTATTGCCCCGTTTTTGATTGGCTTCGTCCTCTTTATGCTCATTCCGATCGTGCAGTCGTTCTGGTTCAGCTTCAACGAGGTCCGCATCGTGGAAAACGGGTATGAGCTGTTGGCAAGAGGGGTGGAAAATTATCGCTACGTCGTGGCGGTGGATACCGACTACCGGGAACGCCTGGTGGAATCCTTTGTCATGACCTTCCGGGATACATTGGTGGTCATTCCCTTCAGTTTCTTTTCCGCCCTGATTCTCAGCCGCCGGTTTCACGGCCGGACGCTGGCGAGGGCTATTTTCTTCCTCCCGGTCATTGTATCAACGGGTGTGCTGGCCAACACGGACAGCGGCAACGCCGTGATGAGCATGATGATGGGGCGCGATCCCACGGCGGCTTCAGGCGGCCCGTTTGGGACTTTATCTGCGTCGGGCCTTATCGAATTCCTGCTCGCCGGGAGTATGCCGGCCGAACTGGTCAGCTTTGTAACCGCCGCTACGGACGGCATTTACGACATCATCATCAAATCCGGCATCCAGATCATTATTTTTATCAGTGCGCTGAATTCGATTTCCCCGTCCCTCTATGAAGCGTCGAATATCGAAGGGGCCACAGCGTGGGAAAATTTTTGGAAGGTGACTTTTCCCATGTGTAGCCCGTATATCCTCCTGAATACGGTTTATACGGTCATCGACTCTTTCACCAACACGGCCAATCCGCTGATCGGCCGCGTCCGGAACGAGCTTATGGGGCTGACGAATTTCGGTACGGCCTCGGCGGCCGCTTGGCTGTACTTCTTTGCTATCTTCATCGTGTTGGGCGTCGTCTATGCCCTGATTTCAAGGAAGGTGTTCTATTATGAATGACGCGGCAACTCTGCGCCGGATGGCAAGAAAGCTGGCCAATCCCAACCGCCTGGCAAAGCTTCTGTTTTCCGTTTTTCGCTTGGTCTTTATCTGCGGCATCTGCTTTACCATTCTATACCCCCTGCTGACCAAGCTGTCTATGTCCTTTATGGATGAAACGGATCTGTATGACCGTACGGTCAAGACGATCGCTAAGCATTTTACCCCGCAGAATTATTGGGAGACCGCTCAGTATATCGGCTACGGGGAACTGCTGGTGAATACCATCGGCCTTTGCACCGCTGTCGGGCTGCTCCAGGCGGTATCCTGCACCTTGGTCGGCTATGGCTTCGCCCGGTTCCGGTTCCGCTTCCGCGGCCCGATTTTCCTGCTGGTGGTGCTATGTATGATCATGCCTACCCAGGTCATCCTGACCCCTCTGTATCTGAATTTCAAATCCCTCGGCATGTTGGGCAGCTTCGCGCCCTTCCTTTCGCTGGCGGCGACCGCGGTAGCGCCGCGGTGCGGATTGTACATTTTCCTGGCCCGTCAGTATTTCAGGGGAATTCCCAAGGAGATTGACGAGGCGGCGTCCATCGACGGCGCCGGCGCCTATAAAACCTTTGCGCGGGTGATGCTGCCGGGCGCGCTGCCGATTATGATGACGATTTTCCTGTTTTCCTTTGTTTGGCAGTGGACGGAAAACACCTATACCCCCCTATTTTACAGCAGCTTTAACACCATCGCCCAGGCGCTGAACAATTTGGATTCCACCATGGCGGAGATGATGCAGAATACCTCGGCCGTGGTGTCCATGACCTCCCGCGTGGCTTACCAGTCCATCATCAAGGCGACCACCACCCTGCTGGCTATTTTTCCCCTGCTTATCCTGTATGTCATCTGCCAGCGCTTTTTTACGGAGTCCGTGGAACGGAGTGGAATTGTCGGCTGATTATTCGCCGTATATGAAAAGGAGATGTTATCCCCATGAAGCATGCAGCTGCAAAACGAATGACAGTGGTACTCTTGTCCGCCGCGCTGGCGGCCGGCGGCGCGCTGGCCGTTCAGGCCGCGCCGATCCAGAAGGATCCCCCGGCCGGCTATACCACCGCGCTGCCTCAGCCCTCGGATTATGGCGTCCTGATATATGAGGACTTTGAAAAAGCGCTGGGCGACGCGACTGGGCGCATGGGAAAATTGTCTGTAACGGTTCCTGAGGATCAAGGAATTTCCGCACCAACAGTAGAAATCACCGACGAAGCGGCGTTTAACGGCACGTGTAGCCTGAAGGTGTCGAACCGTGGTACGGATAGGGAAGGAAATCCCATGGGGTATAACACCCTGAATTATGAGAACATCGCTTTAGACATAGCGAATCTCTTTGTGAAGGACCCGGATAACCGTAACAAAACCGACACCTACTATTTTTCTGCTTGGGTGCGCAACGTGGATCCGACGATAACCCAGTATTTCTGGGTACAGCTCCAATACGGCGGTTCTGGGGAAGTCTGGTTCCCGGACGATACCTACTTTGAAGTGACCGGTGACGAATGGACCCTTATCGGAGGCAAAGTGGTCAACGGGCAGATTTATTATATGCCTTTTGTTGAGGATGCCACTGGTTCCGGCGTGTCCCCTGGCCGGACCGGCATGACCTCTTGGTCGGGCATGAAGCTGGTCACCCGCAATCCCCTGGAAGAAGGCCAGGAAATGGTACAAACCAATGGGGACTTTTATATTGACGATATCGTATTCTGGCGGGCTAACGACACTTCAGATTGCATTGAAACGCTGCCGGAAGACGACGGCAAAAACTATCCGGATCCCAAGCCTTCCATGACGCCGGCTGACAACTCGGACGACCAGCCGGCAACGGAATCCTCCGCCAACACCACGCAAGGGGAAACCATGGTGACGTCCACGAATGGGCAAACGCCGCCGAGCCAAAACAACAATACGGACGGCGAGGACGCCGGCAGTGGATGGATCGGCATCCTCATCGGTGTGGGAGCCGTCGTTGTGGTGGCCGTTGTTGCGGTTGTCGCGCTTTGGTTAATCCGTAAGCGTCGTCAATAAATTTAGCAAGAAAGGAGGAGGTTATTGTGGGACCACAAAATCCGATCCGGGTCTCCAGAATCAGAGGGTGGCGCCGGGTGGCCTGTTGTCTGCTCTCTGTGGTATGTTTGGGCGACTTGAGCGCCGGAGCGGAGACGGGCAGAGCGGCAGAATACCGGCCTATCCTGGTGCTTGAAAAGATGGATCTGTCCAACGGACTGCAGGAACCGTTTGGCATTAGCATGAAGAATGACGGCGTGACTCCTGCAGCCACCGGCAGCATTGTGGATGATGCTGATAAAGGCAAGGCGCTACATATCACCGACCGCTCCTCTTCTTCCTCAGGTTTAACGGTTGACCTGGACGATGCCAAGGCTGAAGTGGGAGAACTGCATTTTTCCTATAAGGATGATGTCTTTCAGGACGGAGAATTCTATGCGCTGACTTTTTCCATTAAGGCAGAGACTGGTAAGTCCTTTTACATCATGCCGGTGCTGGGCGGCGGCGGTGGAAAAGACAGCAACGGGTATCTGGGAAACGTGGAGGCCCGCTGGAAGGTTACCGATGAATGGGCGACCATCGGCCTGTCTGAGGACGGCGTGCTGAGCTTCTTTGCCGGTGATGAAACCTATCAGGTATATCAGCCGGATCAGACCAGCTGGTGCAGCCTGTATTTTGTCACCTTTTCCGATCCCGAAAAAGGCATATGGAGTTCTTCTGTAACGGATGGCTATTACATTTCCGAGATGCTGTTCTGGGGTCCGAAAGCGCTGGAGAACTCGGTTGCGGGCTTTGCGGAGGCGGCGGCTATGCTGCCGGATCCGGCTTATGCCAATCAACAGATGGAATTTGCTATCGCGGAACTGGATGCCCTGTATGAAGGGCTGTCCGCCGGTGAAAAGCAGGATGCCGGCGTGGTGGCAGGGAAAGAGCGGATGGACGCCCTGCGAGATGCCATGACAGGTGTGCGTAACCCCTTTGCACCGGTTTACACCTATGAGGATAAAAGCAATCTGCTGGCGCCCTACGGGGACTTGGAATCCTTTGACGGAAGCACTCTTATCTGGTCGGAAACGCCTGGTGAATCACCGACGTATACGCTCATCGAAGGCGGCGGGATTGCGAAGCAGGGCGACAAGTGCCTGGAAATTTCCAACCGGGAGTGGCGCGGCGATCTGGGGGTGGATGTGACCCAGATCCTGCGGGACAACGGACCGGGCGAGTACCAATTTTCCTGTTGGGTGAAGAGCAAAGAACCGGGCAGTTCCATCGAAGTACTACCGCTGCTGCTTTATGTGTACAACGACGGGACAACGGCGGAGTACGAGATTGGCGAATGTATCGTTGGAAATGAATGGTCGCTGGTAGGCGTCATGGAAAACGAACAGCGGTTTTTCCGGTATCAGGGTGAAGGTCCACGCGAGGTAACGGATGACGTCAAATATGTGGCGCTCCGACTGTATGTTACCAATATGGATGCGGATCCGGAATACGGGGACGAACTGTATGGGGATTATTACATTGACGATCTCCGATTCTGGAAGACGACGGCTGAACCCACGACTCCCAGCACCATCGGGAAACCCACAGCGGCACCGACGGTAAAGTCCACTCAGCCGACGGAAGCACCTGTCACCCAGCCGGTAAATGGGGCGCCAACCGAGCATTCCGGTAATGGCGGAGGCCTGAGCATGGGCACGGGAATCGTCATCGGCGTGGCTGGCGGCGTAGTGGTACTAGCCGCGGCGTTCTGTGTGTACTGGTTCCTGCTGCGCAAGCAGCCGGGCGGCCCCGTCACTCCGGCATCGTCGGGGGACCCCGGAACGCCGGAGGAAAGCGGAAATTCTGCGGAACCTCCGAGTGGCGGCGGAGCCGGGGAATCGTAAACCTGGCCTATTTAAATATTAAAAAGAGAGGGATATCTATGAAGCGGAAACTCAGTTTGGTTCTGTGTTTATCCATGTTGTGCTGTATGCTGCTCGGAATCCCGATGATAATCAACGCCGGTTCTGTCCGAACCGACAAGGTCTGGTACGAAGCGGATTTTGAGGACGACACCACGGGAGATGTTGTGATGCGTGGAAGCGCGTCGCTGGAGATTGTGAATGAGGGAACCGGCGGGCATGTCCTGCATGTAACGGAACGTGACGGCTGGGTGTCGGGAATCTGGATCGATGTATCGGATATGCTCCAAAAAACAGACGTCCAGGACGGAGAAGGCTATTCCGCCGGCTTCCGCATGAAAGCGGAGGAAGGCCAGGAATTCTGGCTTGAGGTGGAAATGATCGACCCGAAGGTTGACGCGGGTTCGGCTTCCTTGGGTACTGGAAACTTTGGCCGGCGCATTCATATCACTGACGAATGGACGACTGTTTCCTTGGGTGAATACTATTTCAAGAGCGACGACAAGACGGACTGGGCCAACACGGCAACACTGGGGAATATTGGTTTTACTACCCAGTCGGCCGAAGCTGGATGGGGGCCGTCGGCTCCCGCTTTCTATATTGATGACGTACAGGTGAGCGCGCCGGTTGACGAGGAAGAAGGTACGGAGCCCGGCCCTGGCGAATCCGGCGGCATCTGGTACGACACGGACTTTGAGGATCAAACTACCGGTTATGTTGAAATGCGCGATAAAGCGGTGCTGGAACTTGTATCCGACGGAGCGGATGGCAATGCCCTGTATGTGACCCGTGAAGCCTGGTATGCCGGTGTCTGGATTGATGTATCGGAGATGCTCCAGAAGACGGATATCCAGGAGGGTGGGGGCTATTCCATAGGCTTCCGTATGAAAGCGAAGGAAGGCGAGAATTTCTGGCTTCAGGTGGAAATGATCGATCCTGAGGAGGGCGGGTCTTTGCCCACTGGAAGTCTCGGCCAGCGTATTCGTATCACCGACGAATGGACGACCGTTTCTCTGGGCGATTACTATTTCAAGAGCGAAGCAGGCGACCAGGCATGGGCTAATGCGGCGACAGTAGGATATGTTGCGTTTACCACTTTCCCGGAGGAAGAAGGATGGGGACCGACAACCCAATCGTTCTACCTTGATGACGTGCAGGTGAGCGCACCGGTTGGCCCCGAAACCCCTCCCGAAAAGCCTGATCCGAACCCCGACGAAGATCCCGAACCGGGCGAGGAACCGGCGTACACCGAGACCTTCAACAATGAAACGGTGGGAGAGTTGCCTGACACGGATGGCGCTCTGAAAATTGAGAACGATCCGGCGCAGGCTCGTGACGGCAATTATCTCCGTGTCGTTGAAAGAAAAACCGGAGAAGCCAACGGATTTTACTGGTACAATGTGAACGAGTTCATCACGGCGCAGGGCGCCGGCAAATATGAGCTGAAGTTTTATGCCAAGGCCGAGGGCGAAGGCACGCAGATTTTGGTGCTGAAAGGCGATACCTATCTGAATCCGCAGGCGACAAACATAACCACCGAATGGGCGCAGTACACCATTACGCTGGACACGGCGGAGAATGTTATTACTGAGACGGATTTGGAAAGCGGTGTCAATCTGGTGTTCAGCACCGGCTATGACGGAAAGAGCAATGATTTATTCCTGGATGACATCTCTTTTGTCCGTACAGGCGCGTATACCCCCGGTGAAGACCCTGACCCAGGAGAAGACCCGGAGCCGGAGCCGAGCGACGGACCGTTTTTGGACGTAGACGGCAGCTTTGAAACCATTTCCGAAGCGACGTACTGGGATCACCAAATCGTGAAGGACGGGGACGCCCAGGACGGTGACAATTATCTGCACGTTGTCAATCGTAAGACGGGAGAAGAAGCGGCAATATGCGGCTTCGCCCTGAATCTCGACAAGCTGCGTGAGATGGGAGTCGGTAATTATAAGGTTTCCTTCTGGCTCCGGGCGGTCAACTCCGGCGAGCAAACCCAGGCCAGCGCGTATATCATTGCGAAGGAAAACGGCGCAGATCAATACGGCTGGTATTTCCAGATGTCGCCTAAGACGCCGGCCGGAAATGAATGGATCCAGTTTACCTCGGCGCCACTTTCAACGACCGACCCGAACCTTAACAAGAATCTCCTGGAAATGGACAGTGCGACGCTGTACATTATCAATGCGTGGACACCGGAATATGTGACCGATTTCGATCTGGATAATGTGACATTTACCAAGACCGACGAGCAGATTGATCCCAACCCCGGAGGGGAGGAGCCGGAGCCCGGTGCGTCCGACGAGACGATCACGGACGGCGGTTTTGAGAATCCCGCTGAAACGGAACAATGGAACGGCGTGGTTATTCACGATGCCGATGAGGCGGCGGAAGGCGAACGGTACCTGCATATCACCGACCGTCCCACCGAAGGACAGTACTATATGGAGCAGTCGGTGTGGGGAACCCTCGTAAACCTCGACAAGCTGCGTGCAGACGAAGGCGGCAACTATAAGCTTTCCTTCTGGCTGCGGGCGGCCAATGTCGGCGAACAGACTACAGTTGGTGCCTACATTGTCGGAACAAAAGGGCAGCAGGAATTCTATGACTGGTATTTCAATATGGTGCCGGCGGCCACGGGAGTCAACGGCGCTACGGCCGGAGACGAGTGGGTCCATTTCGAATCTGCGCCGCTTTCTCTGGATAGCCTTATGGAAATGGACAGAGCTATGCTGGTGATTACCAACTGGTATGAGAACATCACCGACTGCGATCTGGACGGGGTCGCGCTGACAAAGACCGACGAGACTCCAATTAAGGATATGGCTGTGGAGCCGGAATATACCTATGACAATCCGGCTAATCTGCTGGATCCCTATGGCGACTTTGATAAACTGGAAGATGGTAATACGCTGTGGAACGGTGTGGTGGTTGCCGATCCGGATGGTGCGCACAGCGGCGACAACTATCTGCTGATTTCCGACCGCACAGCGGGAAACTACCGCTTTGATTTCTCTCTCATCGGACTTCAGGATGTAATCCGGGATAACGGCGCCGGTAAGTACTATTACAGTTGTTGGCTGAAGACCAAGAACGCGGGAGAGACCACGGTGCTCCAGCCGATTCTGTATTACGACGATACAGGCGCGGAGTACTGGATGTCTCCTATCACGGTGACCGATGAGTGGACTTTCTTTGGCGTGACCTATGATGACGTGAACAACTTTTTCAATGCCGAAAGCGGCGGGCTGCCGGTTCCCGGCGGTGTCGCGGAATTCCGTTTCTACAATGCGCCTGGGGAAGAATCTTATCCGGATTACTGTATTGACGATTTGGCTTTCTGGAAGTATTATGAGGAACAAAGCGCAGAACAGCCGGACGACGGCAACCAATCGCAGAATCCGAATACCGGGGTAGGCGTTCCTATGCTGCCCTTAGCGGTGACTGCTTTAGCAGGTGGGTGCTTGATTGCCGTCCGGCGCCGTCGTACTTGTTTCAATAGGCTGTAAAGGATGATGCATATGGCTGCGAGTCAAAAGAATATATTGCATTTGGACAGGGCGCTGGGTTCCTGGGTTTGGGATGTGGCATATTATGCTGCCGACCCGACCGAGTTGCTACAGTTCTGTGAAGAAAACCGGATCACCGAGCTGTACCTAGCCATTGTTGACGCTGTTCCCGATATGCACTATGTCAACCTGATTCGGCAGCTTCGTGAGATCCATGTGCAGGTGGCGGCGCTGTGCGGGGACGCCCAATGGATATATCCGGAAATGCGTGTGACATACGATGCCTTTATCCGCCGCGTCGATTCTATTCAGCAGCTTTGCGGCAAGGGGCCGCGGTTCTACGGTCTGCATCTTGACGCGAACCCTCATACGCTGCTCGAAGCCAGGGAAAACAACATGAAGGATCAGATTGAGCCTTATATATCGCTCATTCAGGATGTACGCAAGAAAGCGGACGCCCGCAAACTGAAACTGGAGTGGGATATGCCCTCATGGTTTCACATTTTTGACGATCCGCTGCATGGCTGTAATCTGGTCAAAACCGTTTTTTCCCTGTGCGACAGTGTTAATGTGCTGACGTTTCGGGACAGGGCAGAGGATCAGTTCAACGCGCTGCTGCCCAATCTGGAGTTTGCGCAGGAATTAAAAAAGCCGCTGCGTATCTGCTTTGAGACGTTAAATATTGACGAGAGCCGCCGGGAAGATGGCAATAGTGTGGTCACGTATTTCGAGGAAGGACGCCTGTTCATGTATCAGAACCTGTACCAATTGCAGGAGATGATTGAGCCAATATACAAGAAGTTCGGTTTCGCCATCCACGATATCAAACGCTGGGCACTTATGCAGCCGGAACCGCTACCGCAGTATGCAGAAGGCATCCTGCCCATGAACAAAGGAAGGCTGCGAATTGTGGTGTAGGCTCAGATGAAAGGCATATGTGTTTCACCCGGCCGTTTTTAGTCGGGCGGAGAAAGGCGCAGACGTTTTTAGCGTCTGCGCCTTTCTCAAAGCAGAGGACATCACGGGCGGAATGTTTCACATATCTAAACAGATAAAGGAGCGAGAAATGTTTGCAAAACATATACAGATCGTCCGTATAGCAGTGTTGCTTTTCTGCCTGCTGTTGCCGCTGTCGGCCTGCTCCTCCGAGAAGGCACCGGCAAACCTCCTTGCGGATTCCAGTGCGGATGAATCCACTATGGTCGGTACGTCCATCCCGCTGATTTTGGATGAGACGGAAGACTTGATCTCCGATACAACGAGTACCACGGTAACTACTACCGAAAAAGATGAGGAAAAAGCGACCGTTACCGGCGATGAAACGCTGGTCACTATCCCATCTGCTTCTCTGACAACATCCACCACAGAGCCGTTCGCTTCATCGGCAATATCTGCTACCACGACTGCCGCGCCGACCGATCCTACCTTGCCATCTCAATCGACGGATAAGACAAGCTTAGGTGTCTGGTGGTGGGACATTGGGCTGATTAAGGGAAGTACGGGCGAACGCTATTTGGATTTTCTGGAGGACAACGACGTTACCGAAATCTACTTGTGTATCGATGGCATGCAGCCGTCCGGCGGTACAGTTTCCTACGCCGATGTGCGCACCTTTGTCCGGCAATCCTGCAGCCGCGGCATCCGCGTAGCAGCACTGACCGGGGAGGTCACATGGATCACCCCTGGAAACAACGGGTTCCAGGCCTATGTGGATAAGGTGAGGGAGTATCAGGCGGAGGCTTCGGAAGAGGAAAAGTTCTACGGTATGCATCTAGACGTGGAGCCTCACCAGCACGGCAGCTTTTCCTCCAAGCGCGCCACCGTCATGCAGTGGTTTGCCGACTTTATGCTGGAAAAGGCGGCGCCTGCGGCTTCCGCTGCCGGGATGCTTCTGGAATGGGACATTCCTTTCTGGCTGGAGGATACGGTTAAGGATGCCGAAGGGAAATCGGCGGATTTGCTGGAACTCATGGCAGAAACCTGTGATACCCTCACAGTCATGTCCTATCGGGACACAGTGGAGGGTATGTACGATATTTCTGTGGAAGAAATTGCAGCAGCAAAAAAATACGGCTGCAAAATTGTGTTGGGAGCAGAATGCGTTTCCTCAGAAGGAGATCAGGTCTCTTATCAGGAGGAGGGAAAAGCGGCGATGGCGGCGGAACTGAATAAGCTGGCTAAACGGCTGGCTGCAGATGTTGGCAGCGGGAACTACGGGCTGGCCGTCCATCATATCGCCACCTGGTATTCGCTGAAAGATTGAATGATAGGGGAGAAAGGAAGAATAAGAAAATGGGCTTGCAATGTTTCGGACTCAATGAAGAAGAACGGGCCGCTGTAGCGGAAGTGCAGGTGGGCGGATCCTGCGAGACTGTGGATACGGTCTATGAGGAAAGCGACTACCCTCAACTGGTTGTGGGAAGAAAAAACGGCCGGGCGTATATCCATTATTCCACCCGTTCCTCCCTGCTGCGCAGCATATCCTGGCTGGAAGCCGGCACGCAAGACTTTCAGGTAGAGGAAACAGCGCATTTTACGCAGTTAGGGGTGATGCTGGACAATTCCCGCAACGCGGTGATGACGGTGGAAGCGGTCAAGGATATGTGCCGTCTCACTGCGCGCATGGGATACAATACGCTGATGCTGTATACAGAGGACACCTATGAGATGCCCGGGCACCCGTATTTCGGGTATATGCGTGGACGGTATACGGCGGAGGAACTGCGGGAAATGGATGAATACGCGGCGCTGCTGGGCATCGAGCTGGTACCGTGCATCCAAACGCTTGCCCATTTAGGGACGATTTTCCGCTGGCCGGCCTATGCGCCGCTGCGGGACTGCGGGGATATTCTGCTGGCTGGGGATGACCGCACCTACCGGCTGATCGCCGACATGCTGGATACGCTGTCCTCCTGCCTGCGGAGCCGCCGCATCCACATCGGTATGGATGAGGCGCATATGCTCGGCCTGGGCGAATATCTGCGGAAAAGCGGGTTTCGGAAACGGACGGATATTATGCTGGATCATCTGGAGAAGGTGACGGCGCTCTGCCGGGAACGAGGGTACGAGCCCATCATGTGGAGCGATATGTTTTTCCGCATCGCATCTGAGACAGGACAGTATTATGACCCGGCCGCCGAAGTGCCCGACGACTTGGCGGCGAAGGTCCCGACGGATGTGGCCGTCTGCTACTGGGACTATTATCATACGGATCCGGCGGTGTATGATAGCATGATCGCTAAACACCGCAAGCTGCGCAATCCGCTTGTGTTTGCCGGAGGAGCCTGGATCTGGTCGGGGATGACGCCTTTGAACCATTTCAGCTTGAAAGCGGGCCGGGCCGCAACGGACAGCCTGCTGCGCAATGGAATAGAACAGGTAATTGTCACGGCCTGGGGCGATGACGGCGCCGCCTGTTCCAGGTACACCACGCTGGCCACCCTGCAGCTTTACGCAGAAGCGGGATGGTCGGGGAAGACAGATTCGGAAACCCTGTCCCAACGGCTGAAGATATGCGCCGGCGCCGACGCAGCCGATTTTGAAGCGATGGAACTGCCGAACTATCTGCCGGGCCGAGAGGATGACGGGGACTGTACGCTGAACCCGTCGCGCTACCTGCTGTTCCAGGATCCCCTTCTGGGGCTGTTTGATCGGCATATTCCCGACGGGACCGGCACGTATTACAACGGGTGTGCACGAAGAATGGCCGAAGCGGCGGCGCGCGGCGGCCGGTGGGCTTACCTGTTTGAATCTCTGGAGGCTCTGTGCCGTGTGCTGGAAATCAAGGCAGATCTGGGGGTAAGGCTAAAAAAGGCGTATGATGCTCGGGACATTGCTGTTCTCAGACGGATAGCCGAGGAAGATATCCCCGCGCTACTCAGTCGGCTAGACAGCTTGTATAAAGCATTCCGCCGCCAGTGGTTCGCGGAAAATAAGCCCTTCGGCTGGGAGGTGCAGAGTATCCGCCTGGGTGGGCTGCAAGCCCGCGTCCGGGAAGCGGCGCGCACCTTGGCGGATTATTTGGAAGGGCGCCAGACGTGTATCCCCGAGCTGAAGGAAGAGCGTCTGTTCTATGACGGCCGCACAGAGCGCGAATCCCTGCCGCTGGCGCTCGATCAGAATGTCTGGAAAGAGATTGTCACGGCCAATATTTTGTAAGAAAGGGCGGAATAAAACCGCATTTCAATAGTAAGGAGATTAGCTATGGATTTTGGTAAACTGCTGTCCTATCAGGCCGATGGGGCGAAGCTGACGCTGCGATATGAGCATCGAACATTGGAATTGGAGGCTTTCACCGACAGGATCATCCGTGTCTTTTCGGCGTTTATGGACGAGACGGTCGTTTCAAAAGCCATTGAGGGGGATAAAAGACAACACCCACCAGTCGAAGTGTTTAAACATCCAGAGGGAGTTGGACTGAAAACCAAGGAATTGGTGGTCAAAGCATATGATGGCGGGATGGTGGATTTTTACAGCCATGCGGACGCCTGTCTCTGCCGGGACTACCGGGGAGAACGCGAATTCCAGGCATTTCAGAACACAAAAACCCGGAAGCTGGCGGAAAGCGAAGGGCACAAGGTGTACGACGCTCCCTTTATCAAGGCAATTCAGGTGGTTAAAGAAATGGAAGGGGACGAATGTTTCTACGGTCTGGGAGACAAAACCGGTTTCCTTAACAAGCGGCACTACGACTATATGATGTGGAATTCGGATATTACCGACCCGCATGTGGATTCCACCAAAGCCCTGTATAAGTCCATTCCCTTTTTCTTGGTTAAGAAGCCCGGCAGCGCCTGCGGCATATTCTATGATAACACCTTCCGCTCCTATTTTGATATGGGACGGGAATCGGAGAAGTACTATTGGTTCGGCGCCGAACAGGGCAATTTGGATTATTACTTTATCGGCGGCGGTTCCATGAAGGACGTGGTCGGCGGATATACCTATCTGACAGGAACGACGCCGCTCCCACAGCGGTGGACGTTGGGCTATCATCAGTCTCGTTGGAGCTATGAAAGCGAAAAGGATGTGCGAATGATCGCAGACTCCATGCGAGAGAAGGGGATTCCCTGCGATGCGATCCACTTGGATATCGACTATATGGACGCCTTTAAGGTATTCACCTGGAACCGTGAAACCTTTCCGGATCCAGCGGGGCTGATCCGTTCTCTGGGGCGTGAGGGCTTTAAGGTAGTTCCCATCATTGATCCGGGTGTCAAGAAGGAAGAGGGCTATTCGGTGTATGACGAGGGGATGCGGAAGGGCTGCTTTGCCACAACGCCGGAAAACGAGGTGTATGAAAATGTCGTCTGGCCCGGTGATTCGGTATACCCGGATTTTGGGCGCGCGTCTGTCTGCCAGTGGTGGGGCGACAACCATCAGGCGCTGCTGAACGACGGCGTGGCCGGGATCTGGACCGATATGAACGAGCCGGCAAGCTTCCGGGGCGAGCTCCCGGAAGACGTGGTGTTTTACGATGAAGAGCGCCGGAGCTGCCACGCGGAAATGCACAACGTCTACGGCCATAATATGGCGAAAGCTACCTATGAAGGCCTGAAGGCGCTGACCGGCAAGCGCCCGTTTGTAATTACCCGTGCCTGCTACAGCGGCACCCAGAAATACTCCACTGCCTGGACCGGTGATAACCACAGCATTTGGGCGCATCTGCAGATGGCGATCCCACAGTTGTGTAATCTGGGCCTGAGCGGTATGTCCTTTGTAGGGACGGATGTCGGCGGCTTCAGCTCGGATGCTACGGGCGAGCTTTTGGCCCGCTGGGTGCAGGTGGGGTGCTTTTCCCCGCTGTTCCGAAACCATTCCTGCGCTTGGACGCGCAACCAGGAGCCCTGGCAGTTCGGAGAAAAGGTGCTGGACATCTATCGGAAATACGTGAAGTTGCGGTACCATCTGCTTCCCCTTATCTATGATGGGTTCTTCGAGGGAGAAACCACTGGCCTTCCGGTGATGCGGCCGTTGGTGCTAAATTTTGAAGACGATGAAAATATCCGGAACTGTAATGATGAGTTTATGATAGGGGATTCCCTTCTGGTCGCCCCCGTACTCACGCAGGGAAGCACCGCCCGGATGGTTTACCTGCCTGCCGGCGAGTGGTATGATTATTGGACGAAGGAAAAAATAGCCGGTGGAAAATGCTTCGTTCGAGAGGCTCCGCTGGACATATGTCCCATATATGTGAAAGCGGGAGCTGTTCTGCCGGTTAGCGAGGACATTCAATATGTGGACGAAAAGCAAAGCGGAACGCTGCGGCTGGAAGTGTATCCGGGGGAGGCAAAAAGCCACCACTATCAGGATAATGGTAAGGATTTTTCCTATCGCGAAGGCGGGTATAACCAATACCTCCTTGCGCAGGCGGGCGGCATACTGAATGTACAGTGTCTCCATCATGGCTATGAGCCCGTCTATACCGAAGTGCAGGCTTTCCTGCCAGACGGCCGTATTCTGGCAAGCGTTTTCACGCCAGATAGCCCCCTTTCTTTCCCTATAACGTTAGCAACATAATGCTGCGTTTATTTTATTAGGTTGAATGAAGTATATTTGTGAAGCATACGGAAACCCTTGACTTCTATGAATCTATAATTCCGCATAGACCCGAAATTTCTATTTTTGTTTTGAACTTATACATAGATACTTCTCACGGTGTATGGTTCCGAATCTGGCAAAATTTGAGGACGGCATCCTGAAGCTCTCGATCCCGAAGAAGGAAACGAAGGCTCTGCCGAAGCCGAACTAGCTCAACATCGAATAAGCGTTCAAACAAAAAGGCTGCGAAGGATTTTCCTTCGCAGCCTTTCAGCTTGTCAAAGAAGGAGGCGTTTTGCTCAGGCGAAGCGCCTTCTTCTTGGTAGTGTCAAGAGTTTTGATAAGCTCGTATCTGCCGTCCTCCTTCTGCCTTACGGTAGCGGGAGTAATCACG
>CABSLQ010000030.1 GCA_902478605.1 uncultured Oscillospiraceae bacterium | reverse complement strand
CCTCCTCTCCATTATACCAAAAAAGCCGCCTTTTGGCGACTTCTTTGACAAGCTGCGGCCCGCGGATTTGTGCAAATCCGCGGGCCTTTTTTCGGCAGTACAGATCGAAAGCGTTGACTTTTGGACGGGAACCTGATAGGATAGAGACAGTGAAAGCGGTGTGGGGATGGCCTCCCTGCGCCGTTGTTTTTTACACGCCCATGGGCAGGCGAATAAAAGGAAGGGATCGCCGTTGTATCGCATTTTCATTGTGGAGGATGACCGGGGGATTGCGGATGCCATCCGGACGCAGGCGCAGACCTGGGGATTGGACGCCCGCTGTGCCGTGGATTTCCGCAACGTGCTGGCGGAATTTGCGGCGTACAATCCCCATTTGGTGCTGCTGGACATCAAGCTGCCCTTTTATGACGGCTATCACTGGTGCGGCGAAATCCGCCGGGTGTCCAAGGTGCCCATCGTGTTCATCTCCTCCGCTTCGGACAATATGAACATCGTCATGGCCATGAACCTCGGTGCGGATGATTTTATCGCCAAACCATTTGATCAAAGCGTACTCATCGCCAAGATCCAGGCGCTGCTGCGCCGTACGTACGACTTCGCGGCGGCGGTGCCCGTGCTGGAACATCGCGGCGCCCTGCTGAATACCGGGGACAACACGCTGACCTATGACAACCAGAGCATTTCCCTGACCAAAAACGAATACCGCATCCTGCTCGCCCTCATGCAGAACAAGGGGAAGGTGGTCAGCCGGGAAAAGCTGATGGAGCGCCTGTGGGAAACGGACAGCTTTGTGGATGAAAACACCCTGACGGTTAATGTCAACCGGCTGCGCAAAAAGCTGGACGCCGCGGGGCTGCGGGAATTCATCACCACCAAATTCGGCGTCGGCTATATCCTCACCTGACCGGGGACGGCCGCCGGGGAAAGGAAGACCTATGAAAGCCTTTATTGCCGCTTATTGGAAGCAGCACCGGGTGGGATTCGGTGTGTTTCTTCTCTTTTGTCTGGTGTTTTTGTGCGCTTTTCTGCTGTATCACCTGCCGGCGGGCGCGGTGCTGTATCCGGCGCTGGTATGTGCGGCGGTGGGTATTCTATTCCTGGCGGTGGATGTGCGGCGGACCTGGCGCCGGCACCGGCAGCTTGAGGAGGTGCGCCGGCTGTCCGCCGCGCTTATGGACACGCTGCCCGACCCCGTGAGCCTGGCGGAGAGCGACTACCAGCAGATTATCGAGGCGTTACGGGAGGAGCAGCGGGATCTCGAAAACCGGATGGAGCGCCGGTATGCGGATATGGTGGAATATTACACCATCTGGGCGCACCAGATTAAGACGCCCATCGCGTCGATGCGCCTGCACCTGCAAAACGAGGATACGGAGCTGGCGCGCCGGCTGACCGAAGACCTGCTGCGCATTGAGCAGTATGTGGAGATGGTGCTGTGCTATCTGCGCCTGGATGCCGGATCCACCGATTACGTCTTTGCGGAATGCGACCTGGACGCCGTTGTGCGGCCGGCGGTGCACAAATTCGCCGGCCAGTTCATCCGCCGAAAGATCCAGCTGCATTATGCGCCGCTGAACACCCGGGTGCTGACCGATGAAAAGTGGCTCGCCTTTGTGGTGGAGCAGGTGCTTTCCAACGCGCTCAAATACACGCCGGCCGGCTCCATCACCATCGAGCTGGAGTCCCCCAAAACGCTGTGCATCCGGGACACCGGCATCGGCATCGCCCCCGAGGATCTGCCCCGCATTTTTGAAAAGGGATACACCGGCTACAACGGCCGCAGCGACAAGCGGGCCAGCGGCATTGGTCTGTATCTGTGCCGGCGCATCTGCCAGAATCTGGGGCACCGCATCGCGGTCAATTCCTCGCCCGACAGCGGCACCGTTGTGCGCCTGTATCTGGAAAGCCGCCGCCTGCAAACCGAATAACCGCTCCGGAAAGGAGAATAAAAGCGGGAGAGATCGCAGGATTTCTCCCGCTTTTGAGCCATCCGGGCGGGTCGTCTGCTCAGGCCGCAGAACGGGGGGGGAGAGCCGGCCACGTTGCCGATGCCGTTGTGCGGAACTCCTTACAAAACTGTAAGAAGAGACGGGGGAAATGTAAGCCGATTCGATGGCGCCGGGCTGTCCTTTTCGGGTATACTGGGGACAGTTCATTACACAGGAGGAATCGCCATGAGCATTCTGGAAGTCAGCGGGCTTCGCAAAACCTATACCACCCGGTTCGGCGGGAATACGGTGGAAGCCCTCAAAAACGTCTCCTTCACCGTGGAGGAGGGCGAATACGTCGCCATCATGGGCGAATCGGGATCGGGCAAAACCACCCTGCTCAACATTCTCGCCGCGCTGGATAAGCCGACGGGGGGCACCGTGCTGCTGGAAGGGCGGGATCTGTCCAAAATCCGGGACGGGGAAATCGCCGCCTTCCGGCGGGATAACCTGGGCTTTGTGTTTCAGGATTTCAATCTGCTGGATACCTTTTCGCTGGAGGACAACATCTATCTGCCGCTGGTGCTGGCCGGCAAGCATTACGCCGAAATGAAAAAGAAGCTGACCCCTCTTGCGGCGCAGCTGGGCATCGCCGACTTGCTCAAAAAATACCCCTACGAGGTGTCGGGCGGCCAAAAGCAGCGGGCGGCGGTGGCGCGGGCGCTGATCACCTCGCCGCGCCTCGTGCTGGCGGACGAACCGACCGGCGCGCTTGATTCCCGGGCGACCGACGAGCTGCTGCGTCTGTTCAGCGAGATTAACGGCGGCGGCCAGACCATTCTGATGGTGACCCACTCGGTCAAGGCAGCCAGCCATGCGGGCCGGGTGCTCTTCATCAAGGACGGGGAAGTGTTCCATCAGATTTATCGCGGGAACAGCACCGACGAGCAGCTGTATCAGAAGATCAGCGATACGCTGACCCTGCTGGCGACGGGCGGTGACAGACGATGAAAACGGGCTTTTATCCCCGGCTGGCGTGGACGGGCATGCGCCAGAACAAACGGCTGTACCTCCCGTATATCCTGACGTGCATCGGCATGGTCATGATGTTTTACATCGTCAACTTTCTGAGCACCAGCCCGGTGCTCAAAAGCCTGCCGGGCGGGGACACCATGCAGAGCATGCTGAGCCTGGGCCGCGGCGTCATCGGCGTGTTCGCCCTGCTGTTCCTGTTTTACACCAACTCCTTTCTGATCCGGCGGCGGAAAAAGGAATTCGGTCTGTACAACATTCTCGGCATGGGCAAATGGAACATCGCGCGGATCCTGCTGTGGGAAAGCCTGTTCATCGCGCTTATTGCGCTGGCGGTGGGCCTGGGCGCCGGCATCCTGCTGTCCAAATTTGCCGAGCTGGGCATGGTGAATCTTCTGCAGGCGGACGCCTCCTACTACCTGTCGGTGGAACCGGGGGCGATTTGGCAGACGCTGGTCCTCTTTGCGATTATCTTCGGCCTGCTGTTGCTCAACACGCTGCGGCAGATCCATCTGGCCAACCCGGTCGAGCTGCTGCGCAGCGAAAACGCGGGCGAAAAGCCGCCCCGGGCCAACTGGTTTTTCGCACTGCTGGGCGCCGTAATCCTGGGCGCTGCCTACTACCTGGCGGTCACCATCGAAGAGCCGGTGACGGCGCTGGTCTGGTTTTTCGTGGCAGTCGTGATGGTCATCGTCGCCACCTACCTGCTGTTTATCGCGGGTTCGGTGGCCGTCTGCCGGCTTTTGCAGAAGAACAAGAAGTATTATTACAAAACCAACCACTTTGTCTCGGTGTCCTCCATGGTATACCGCATGCGGCGCAACGGGGCGGGTCTGGCCTCCATCTGCGTGCTGTGCACCATGGTGCTGGTGATGCTCTCCTCCACCGTCAGCCTGTACAGCGGCACCGAGGACAGCCTGCGCACCCGCTATCCGCGGCATATCAACCTGGACGCCACGGTAAGCGATCTGTCGCTACTCACCTCGGACACCCCTGCGGCGGTGCGCGCCAAGGTCAACCAGACGGTGCAGGAAGCCGGGCAGACCGCCGGCAACGTGCTGGAATACCGCCTGGCCGATTTCGCCGGCTATCTGCAGGACGGCCGCATCGCGACCGAGGATTCCGGCCTGTATGGGTTTCAGCTCAACTCCTATGCCGACATATGGCAGATCTTCATCGTGCCGCTAGAAGATTACAACCGGCTGATGGGACAAAATGAAACGCTGCAGCCGGGCGAGGCAATTCTGTATACCACCAAATCCACCTATGACCGGGACACGATTGCGGTGGGGGATCGGGTGCTGCAGGTCAAAAAAACAGCGGACCGCTTTGTGGACAATGGCACGGACGCCATGCAGGTGATCCCCACTATGTACATCTTCGTGCCCGACTTCTCCACCCTGGTGGAGAGCCTCTGGACGCTGGCCAATTTTAACGGCGACCGCCTGGTGCAGCTGCACTGGCTGTACGCGTTTGATCTGGACGGCAGCGACGAAGAGCAGAGTGCGCTGCAATCGCGCCTTGAGGAGCAGCTGCGGCCTTATGATACCGAGACGTTCGCCATCGCGTGCGACGGCGTCGCCAAGGAACGGGCCGGCTTTTACGGGCTGTACGGCGGTCTGTTTTTCCTGGGCATCCTGCTGGGGGTGGTTTTCCTCTTTGCCGCCGTGCTCATCATGTACTACAAGCAGATAACCGAAGGGTACGAGGACCAGTCCCGCTTTGCCATCATGCAGAAGGTCGGCATGACCAAAAAGGAGATCCGGAAAAGCATCAATTCCCAGGTGCTGACCGTGTTTTTCCTGCCGCTGCTGGCCGCTGGGGTGCATCTGGCCTTTGCCTTCCCGCTGATCTACAAGCTGCTGGCCCTGTTCGGCATGGGCAACCTGCGGCTGCTGATTCTGGTCAACGTCTTCTGCTTCCTCATCTTCGCGGTGTTCTATATTCTGGTATACCGTATCACCTCCCGGGCGTATTACGCCATTGTGAGCGGCGCCAGAGACGAAAACTGAACAGAAGATTCGCCGCAGCATAACCATGCTGCGGCGAACCTTTTTGGCGGGAAACGGTCCGGCGGAAAAGTTTTGTTTGCTTTCTGCCGGGCCGCGCTTTATAATAAAACGTTGTGGAAGACAGGCAGGGGGTGGAAGAATGCCGGAAGAGGTCGTGGGCCGGTTTGCGCCGACTCCAAGCGGGCGCATGCATCTGGGGAATCTGCTGTGTGCACTGGTGGCCTGGCTGTCTGCCAGGGCAGCGGGCGGGCGCGTGGTGCTGCGCATCGAGGATCTCGATCCCGGGCGTTCCTCGCCGGACATGGCCCGCCGGATTGAAGAAGACTTCCTCTTTCTCGGTCTCGACTGGGACGAGGGGGGGAGCCGCGGCGGACCCCACGCCCCCTATTTTCAGAGTCAGCGCACCGCCTGGTATACGGAGCTGTATGAGAGACTGCGCGCCCGCGGCCTTGTGTACCCCTGCTTTTGCAGCCGTGCCGCCCTCCATGCGGCCGAGGCGCCGCACACGGCGGATGGCGAACCGCTGTATACCGGCCGTTGCCGCACCCTTTCCGCCGCCGACATCGCCGCGGGATATCGCCGCCGGCCGCCGGCCATGCGCCTGATTATGCCCGACAAGGTGGTTCGCTTTACGGATGGACATTACGGCGAACAGGCGCAGCGGCTGGCCGCCGAATGCGGCGACATCGTGCTGCGGCGGGCGGACGGCGTGTTTGCGTATCAGCTGGCGGTGGTGGCGGATGACGCGGCCATGGGCATCACCGAGGTGGTGCGCGGCCGGGATCTGCTCGCGTCCACGCCGCGGCAGCTGTATCTGTATAAGCTGTTCGGCTGGGAGCCGCCCCGGTTCCGGCACGTGCCGCTGCTGCTCGCCCCGGACGGACGGCGGCTGGCCAAGCGGGATGCCGATCTGGATTTGGACGCGCTGCGGGCGCGGGGGCTGACTGCGGCGGACATCACGGGCCGGCTGGCTTTTGCGGCCGGACTGCTGGACAGGCCGGAGGCCGCACGGCCGCAGGACCTGCTGGCTGTTTTTGACTGGAATAAGATCCCGCGGGCGGATATCCGACTGCCCGCCGGGCTGTTTGCTTAGAGAAAGGATTGCCGACATGCAGATACGGAAAATGGAAGGGCGTGCCCGCCTGGGCGTGTTTGAAACGCCCCACGGGACGGTACACACGCCGGCGTTCATGAACGTGGCGACCTGCGGTGCCATCAAGGGGGCGGTCTCCGCCTATGATTTGAAAGAGCTGAAATGCCAGGTGCAGCTGTGCAACACCTACCACCTGCATGTGCGCCCGGGGGACGGGCTGGTGCGGGAGCTGGGCGGCCTGCATCGGTTCACCGGCTGGGACGGGCCGATTCTGACCGACAGCGGCGGCTTTCAGGTCTTTTCCCTTGCCGGGCTGCGCAAAATCCGGGAGGAAGGGGTGCATTTCGCCTCTCACGTGGACGGGAAAAAGCTGTTTATCGGCCCGGAGGAGAGCATGCGTATCCAGTCCAACCTGGGTTCCACCATTGCGATGGCCTTCGACGAATGCGTGGAAAATCCGGCGGAATACACCTACGCCAAGGAGTCCTGCGCCCGCACGATCCGCTGGCTGGTGCGGTGTCAGGCGGAGATGCGGCGGCTGAACAGCCTGCCCGACACCCTCAATCCCCGGCAGATGCTCTTCGGCATCAACCAGGGCTGCACCTTTGACGACCTGCGAGTGGAGCATATGCAGCGGATTGCCGAGCTGGATTTGGACGGCTACGCCATCGGCGGCCTGGCGGTGGGGGAGCCGACAGCCGATATGTACCGCATTATTGAGGCGGTGGAGCCCTTCATGCCGGCGGACAAGCCGCGGTATCTGATGGGGGTGGGCACCCCGGTCAACATTCTGGAAGGCGTGCGGCGCGGGGTGGATCTGTTCGACTGCGTCATGCCGGCGCGCAACGCCCGGCACGGGCATGTGTTCACCTGGAGCGGCCGGCGCAACCTGCTCAACCAGAAGTACGAAAAGGATATGGCGCCCATCGACGAGGCGTGCGACTGCCCGACCTGCCGGCGGCATTCCCGCGCCTATCTGCGCCATCTGTTCAAGGCGGACGAGATGCTCGCCATGCGCCTGAGTGTCATGCATAACCTGTATTTCTACAATACCCTGATGGAGCGCATTCGGGAGAGTCTGGAGGCGGGGAATTTTATGGATTTTTACAGGAAATACGCACCGGTTCTGGATACCCGTATCTAAATTGTAAATTTTTTTATTGGGACTTGCTATCAGGCCAAAAAACGGCTATAATGAAAAGGATTTTTAGGAGGTGCTGTATTTGAATTTGCATGCGATTCTGGCGGCGGGAGAAGCGACCGGCTCGGCGGTGGCATCCGCGGCGGGTTCTGCCACCGCTTCTGCGGCACAGCAGCCGACCGCCGGACAGTCGGCTCTGGCTCTGCTGCTGAATTTCGGTCCGCTTATTCTGATCATCGTGCTGATGTATTTCATCATGATCCGGCCGCAGCGCAAAAAGCAGAAGGAAGAGCAGAAAATGCGCAACAACATGCGTGTCGGCGACGAGATCACCACCATCGGCGGCATCTGCGGCCGTGTGGTCAACATCAAGGAGGATTCCCTGATCATCGAGACGGGCGCGGACCGCAACAAGATGTCCATCAAAAAATGGGCGGTGCAGACGGTCGATACCATCCACGACACCAACGACACGGTGGATGATGACGACGATGACGACGACGATGATATTTGAGACTGCGCCGCTTGATGCTGTCCGGGCATAAAATGGCGTTTTCCCTCATATGCATGTACCATATATCATATGAACGGCGGCGGGGGGAAGCGTTATGAAAGCACGCAATGAGGATACGGCCATGGTAAAACGATTTGTGCGTCCCGTTCTGGTGGGCGCTTTGGTGGGGGCGTTGTCCTGCCTGGTCATGCTGCTGGTGATGGCGGCCGTGATGGCGGCGGTGGACGTTCCCAAGGTGGCCGTGACGCCTTTGGCGATTGCCGCGGGGGCCTTTGGTGCCTTTATCAGCGGCCTGGTCGGGGCGCGGATCGCAAAGGAAAAGGGATGGCTTTTCGGGGCGGCCTGCGGGCTGCTGCTGTTTGTCATGGTGCTTATTGCCGGGTTTGCCGTACTGAAAGATGTGCGCGGCGCTTCGCTGGCGGCCAAGTTGGCGACCATGGTGATCTGCGGGGCCATCGGCGGCATCATCGGGGTGAACACCCGGAAAAGATAATATGAAAATCGGGAGGATTTCAAAATGAAACACATTCAGACCATCAACAAGAAAAACCTGAAGGATACGGCGGCCAAGGGCGGCTGCGGCGAGTGCCAGGCTTCCTGCCAGTCGGCATGCAAGACTTCCTGCACGGTGGCCAACCAGAAGTGCGAGAAGTAAGCTTTATCGCGTCATCCAGGACAGGGCGGAGAATCATCCGCCCTGTTTCGCTGTATAAAAGAGAGGCATAGGACAATGATTCATCGGTTTGAAAACAATGGGTATTACATTCTGCTGGACGTGCACAGCGGCGCCGTGCACGTGGTGGACAAGCTGGCGTATGACATCGCCGGCCTGCTGACCCCTGATATGGCGCCTGCATGTCCGCAGACGATTTTGGACGCCCTGTCCGCCGACTATCCGGCACAGGATATCCGGGAAACCTATGACGAGCTGTACGGGCTGTATGCGGACGGCCTGCTGTTCAGCCCGGACGATTATGAGCAGTTTGCGGATCGCATGGTTTCCTCGCCGCTCAAGGCCATGTGCCTGCACGTGTCCCACGACTGCAACCTGCGCTGCCAGTACTGCTTTGCGGGGCAGGGCGGCTACGGCGGCGCCCCCAAGGTGATGAGCCTGCTGGTCGCCAAGGCTGCCATCGATTTCCTCGTGGAAAAATCGGTCGGCCGGCGCAATCTTGAACTGGATTTCTTCGGCGGCGAGCCGCTGATGAACTTCGACGTGGTCAAGGAAACGGTGAAATACGCCAGAAGCCTGGAAAAAGAGCATGACAAGGTGTTTCGCTTTACCATGACGACCAACGGTGTGCTGCTGGACGACAATGCCATCGACTTTCTTAACGAGGAGATGCACAACGTTGTGCTGTCACTCGACGGCCGGCCGGAAATCAACGACGCGATGCGTCCCAATGCAGGCGGCAAGGGCAGCTATGCGGGCATCGTGCCCAAATACCAGAAGTTCGTCGCCAAGCGGGGGGACAAGGATTATTACATACGCGGCACCTTCACCAAGAAGAATCTGGATTTTTCGGAGGACGTGCTGCACATGGTGGACCTGGGCTTTGACCAGGTTTCGGTGGAGCCGGTCGTCAGCGATCCGCAGCTGCCCTTTTCCATCCGGGAGGAGGATCTGCCGCGTGTGTTCGAGGAATATGACAAGCTGGCCCGGATTCTGCTGGAGAGAAAGCGGGAGGGGAGAGGCTTCAATTTCTTCCACTTCATGCTGGATTTGGACCAGGGGCCCTGCGCCATCAAGCGGCTGCGCGGCTGCGGCTGCGGCAATGAATACGCGGCGGTGGATCCCGACGGCGGCGTGTTTCCGTGCCACCAGTTCGTCGGACACGACGAATGGCGTATGGGCAGCGTGCTGACCGGTGAATACGATTTGGAGCAAAAGGCGCGGTTTGCGCGGGCCACCGTGTATAACAAGGACAAATGCCGCACCTGCTGGGCGAAGTTTTACTGCTCCGGCGGCTGCAACGCCAATAACCTGCAGTATGAAGGGGACATTCTGCACGCGCACACCCTGTCCTGCGAGCTGGAGAAGAAGCGGCTGGAATGTGCGCTGATGATCAAAGCGGCACTGGCCAGCGGGGAATAACGTCCTGCTGGGATGGCTTCCCGGCATTTACCGGGTCGAAATTTGCATTTTTTTGCACCCGATTCATATATTTTGCTTCCCTTGCATAGTATCTTGTGATATGATAATAGGGAGGAATGTGTATATGAACCGGACAACCTACCCGGGTGTGGTCCCGTCCCTGCATGAATTTCTGGAGCAAAACCGGCGGCTGTTGATTTTTCTGTCGCTGTTGCTTGCCGGCGTGCTGGGCGGTGTGCTGCTTTTTACGGCGTCCCACGATGCCCTGGCCCATGAGTTGTCGCTGATGCTGGATATCCCCGCGATAGAAGGGTTCAGCGGCGGCATGTCGGTTCTGTTTTCTTCCTGTTTCTCCACGATTGTACTGCTGCTCGTCCTGTTTCTGGCAGGGCTCACGGTTTACGGTGCGCCGGTGACGGCGGTGGTTCCGCTGTTTTTCGGGCTGGGTGTCGGTATGACCGAGGCGTATTATTACGGTGCCGGCCGGCCGGGCATTTTATTTGTCGCCGTGCTGGTGGTGCCGCGCACGCTGATTGCGGCGGCGGCGCTGCTCATGGGCTGTTCCGAGTCGCTGCGCATGTCGCTGCTGCTCAGCGGGCAGTTGCTGCCCTCCTCGGCCCACTGCGGCGGTCTGTGGAAGGATTTTCGTCTGTACGGCGTGCGCTTTCTGGTCTTTTTTGGTCTGGCATTCGCGGCCGGCGTGGTGGATGTGTGCCTGCGCACGGCCTGTTATTCCTGGTTTTATGCCTAGTGATGGTTGGGCGGAATGTGAAAGCACAAGGAGATTGATAACGTGGCGGGATTTTTCGGTTTGTTTGATTACAATAAGGTCGGGCCGGGCGTGGACAAAAACGCCCCGAAGAAAAAAGGCTTCATTGTCTTTTTTGAGATTTATTTTCGAAAATTCTGGAAGCTGATCTGCGCGAACTTGCTGTATGTGCTCATTTCGCTGCCGGTGCTGACCATCGGGTTGAGCCAGACGGGTCTCACCTATATTACGCGCAATTTTGCCCGGGAAAAACACGCGTTTATTGCGGGCGATTTCTTCGATACCATCAAAAAGAACTGGAAGCAGGCGCTGGTCTACGGTATTCTGAACGTGCTGATAACCGGTCTGCTTGTGTTTGATATCGTGTTTTTCCTGTCGGGGATGGGCATCATTAACCTGACCGGCGAGCCGCTCCCGGAATCGAAGGAGCCGGGGCTCATGATGTATATCATGACCGGCATCATTTTTATGATGTATATCATCTTCACCTTTATGAAGTATTATATCCCCATGATGATCATCACCTTTAAACTCACGCTCAAGCAGGTTTTCAAAAACAGTCTGATTTTCGCTTTTGCGGGTATGCCGCGCAATCTGCTCATCTCGGTGATTCTGCTTGTTTGCTATGGTCTGATGGGTATACTGCTTTTGTTTGTGCCCTTCCATATTGCGCTGACCATTATCCTGTTCCTGTATATACTCCTGTTCCCGGCCTTCCGTTCGCTGGTCATCCAGTATAACATTTTCCCGCTTATCAAAAAGCATATGATCGATCCGTATTATAAAGAGCATCCCGGCGAGGATAAGGAAGCCAAGCGGGCGCTCAATCTGGACGATCTGGATGAGCCGGACGAAGATGAAGCGCCGGTGTTCCAGGATATGGGACGCACCGATAAGCATGCGGAAGAGGAGGAGCCGGAGAAGAAACCAGCCCGTACCCTGCCCAAGCAGTACAGCGAGCAGGAAATGAGAAAAGGTCGCCGCCTGTATAAGCAGAACGCGCCGCGCGACGATGATGACGATACCATTTAAATGAAACTGGGAGAGACATTTTGTCTCTCCCAGTTTTTTACAGACGTTAGGCCAAATCGACGCGGACTGAAAGCAGCTCCTTCATCATGCGTCATTCAAAGCAAAGAAATATCTATAGGAGAAATAATCCACAAAGATAAACCCGGGAACCGCCAGCCTTCAACGCCTGGCAGCTCCCGGGTTTTTGACAAAATAGATGTCGTGCGGCATGCCCATGCCATAGTAATGCTTGACAAAATGGCCCTGCTGTGTCATGCCGTTGCGCAGTGCCACTCGGCGGGAAGCGGTGTTGGTATCTCGTATGATGGAATACACCTCTTCGGCCTGCAGCACGTCGAAGGCGTACTGCTTGCAGGCGATGGCGGCTTCGGTGGCGTAGCCCTGATGCCAGTATGCCTTCTGAAACAGATACCCGATTTCCAGCACCTCGCGCCCGTCACAGTCCTGCATGGTCAGGCCGCACTGCCCAATCATCGTATCGGATTCCTTCAAAATGACGGCCCATAGCCCGAAGCCATAGCGAGCGTAGCGCGCCCGCTGTCTGTCGAGCCACTCCTGCGCTTCGGCGTCGTCAAACACGTGTTCATAGGCGGTCATGACCTCCGCATCCTGCAGCATGAGGCAGAGCGCCGGGAAATCTTCCTGCGTCATCTCCCGCAGATACAGCCGTTCGGTTTGCAGTATAATTTCATTTGTCATGGGCTCCCTCCTTGGCCGGCTTATCCGGCGCCTTCTTCCGCATTTTTACATGGGAAAGCGGATTGTTCTCCGCAGCGGTGCGGATTTGTTCACTGGAAAGGTGGGTATAGATTTCGGTTGTCCCGAGATTTTCGTGCCCGAGAATATCCTTGAGCACGCGGATATCCACGCCGCCCTGCTGGTACATAAGGGTCGCGGCCGTATGGCGCAGCTTGTGGGTGGAATACCCCTGGGCGCCATCCACCTGCTGCAGATACCCCTTGACGACAAAATGGACCCCCTGCAGACTGATGCGCTGCTTGAGCCGGCTGAGAAAAAGGGCTTTTTTGTCCTTCACACCGTCGACTGGCCGTACCGCCAGATATTTTCGGATCGCCTCCTGACAGGCTTCGTTCAGATACACGATGCGCTCCTTGTTGCCCTTGCCTCGCACGCGCAGCGTGTTATCCCGCCCGATATCGTCGAGATTCAGACCGGCCAGCTCGGCCCGCCGTAACCCACAGTTGAGCAGCAGGACGAGCATGCAGTAATCCCGTTCCGGAAACTCGCCGCCCACCTTGGTCAGCAGCTCAAGGCTCTGCTCAAGCGTCAGGTATTTGGGCAGCGTTTTCTTGGCCTTGGGCGTGTCGAGATTTTGTACAGGATTATAAGAAAGCTGATGCGTCTTATCGGTCAGATAACGAAAAAACATGCGCAGGGAAGAGGTCTTGCGTGCCCGCGTTTTATTGCTGTTTCCGCGTTCGTTTTTGGCATAATTCAGGTATTCGTACACGTCGTTGAGCGTAATAGCCTGCACAAACGGTAAATCGATGTCGGTAATGGCAATGTCCTTGTCATCTGTTCCGGCCGGAACCAACCCGCGTTCGCGCTTCATATACCGGAAAAAGGTGCGCAGATCGGTGTAATATTCGTCCACCGTTTTGGAGGAACGCCCCTTAATGGTTTCCATGTAACCGAGATAACCACGCAGCAGATCCGGACATTCCTGCCAATATTCCTTGCGCATGACGGGAAACCCTCCTTTCGTACAGACTGGAAAGCGAAATGGACAGGGCGGATGTCTACGTCAACTAAACAAAATTTTTTCTGCAAGAACTAGTATACGGCTTTTCTTCCCGCTTTGTCAAGGAAAAGGCAGACCGAGGGCGAAACCGTTTCAGCCTGTCTTTTTTCATCGCTCCAATCAACAAGTCCAATCAAGCTGAAGATTGCAGGGGCTGAAGATTCTTCGAGCTGAGTAAGCGGCTGGTAATATGTTTAACACGGTATCTTGCCGAACGGCCAGGAATTATGGCAGTAAGGTCAGGGGCCTGAAATGGATATTGACGAAGGAAAACGGCATACCATACAGAACAGATTTTTATGGAGAGCATGTGTGGCGCAAACCAAAACGTTCCGGCGGCTGGATGGTGATGATATGGAAGGTCAGCGAGCCTTAAAACGGGATTACCGCACGCTTGGTTTGCTACTCGGTTGCGGGCTGCGGACTATATTTTATATGGAATTAAATCGGGGTTGAAACTTCTGGTCAAACAGCCAAAAGATGTAATTTACTTTATCTCCTCCCCCAAACTAAACAAAATATTCATTTTGTTTAGTTGCTTGTATTTTTTCTGCTCTGCGTTTACTATGCCTGCACGAATTGCTGACCAAATGCGACGAGGCCCTTTTCGAACAACAGTCCCTCCCGTTCCGGTGTGCCGGCCTGTGCCGTTCGCCGGATACTTTCGCAGGTAAAATCCACCGCCAGCTGTGCTGCCTGCGCCAGCGACCGATCGCCTAACAGACCGGCCAGCAGCGCCGCGCTGAATACGTCGCCCGTCCCATGGTAATACGACGGCAGCTTGTCCGACCATACGCTTTGCGTTTTCTGCGCGTTTGCTTCACGGCAAACGGCGCCGATGCGCCGCTCGTCGTAATACACGCCTGTCAGCACCACCGCTGCACCGAAATCCCCGAGTGCCTGCATGAGTTCGTCAATGTAGGCCGGCGTGTATGGGCCTTCACGATATGGCAGGCCGGTCAGAAAGGCCGCTTCGGTCACATTGGGTGTCAGTACGGTCGCCAGTCGGCAAAGCCGCCGCATGCCCGCAATCATGCGTTCGTTATACATGCTGTACAGTCTGCCGTTATCGCCCATAACTGGATCGATGAGAACAAACGTTTCAGAAGAACGATGCTCTTCCAAAATATGTTCCACAATTTCCAACTGCTCGACAGAACCGAGGAAGCCGCTGTACAGCGCATCAAACCGCAGCCCCTCCCGCTTCCAATGCCGGGCCATCGGCAGCAGATCCGCTGTCAGATCCCGGTAGGTATAGCCGGTAAAACCCGCCGGATGGGTGGATAAAACCGCAGTTGGCAGGACCGCACATTCCACACCGGCCACCGACAGAATCGGCAGCGCCACGGTCAGCGAGCATTTGCCTGCCCCGGTGATATCCTCAATGATCATGGCCCTTTTGGGCTTTGGCATCGTATCCAAGTATATCTACACCTTAATTCTCTGGATTTTTTTGGCCGATTCCTGTATACTAAAGGAAACGCAGTAAACAAAGAAAGGGCTCGGATTATGTTTGAAGAAATCACCCAGCGCGACGAAGCGATTTTTGTGGAGCTGATGCGCGAGTTTTATCATTCCCCGGCTGTTCTGCACGCGATTCCCGACCGCCATTTTACCGATACTTTCCATGAAATTACGAACGGCAGCCCTTATGCCGAAGCGTTTCTCTTCCGTGAAAACGGACAAATTGCCGGTTACGGCCTGCTGGCCAAAACCTACTCGAATGAGGCGGGCGGTCTGGTCGTATGGCTGGAAGAGGTTTATATCCGGGAGGCGTTCCGCGGCACCGGTCTCGGCAGCCGCTTTTTCCGGTTTGTCGAGGAACGGTATGCAGGCAAGGCGGCCCGGCTGCGTCTCGAGGTGGAACCGGACAACGAGGGCGCCATACGCCTATATAAGCGGCTCGGCTATGAGGCGCTTCCCTATCAGCAGATGATAAAAACACCGCAAACAGACGGCCGGGCGTGATCCCGGCCGCTTTTTATAGAGTGAACACACCGGCCTCCAGCATGGACTGCGCCGCAAGCAGCACGCCGATTTTTCCCGAATGGTAGTTCAGCCCGCCCTGCATATAGGCGGCATACGGCTCCCGCAGCGGCGCATCGGCGGACAGCTCGATTGAAGCGCCCATGGTGAAGGCGCCGGCCGCCATGATGACGGGATTGTCATAGCCGGGCATGTCCCAAGGCTCGGGCACCACAAAAGCATCGACAGGTGCCCCCTTCTGCATGCCCTGACAGAAGGCGATAAGAGCCTGCGGCTCCCGGAGCAGCACAGCCTGGATAATATCGGCGCGCGCTTCGTCCGGCCGCGGTGTGACGGCATAACCCAGCCGTTCAAACAGAGCAGAGGCGTATACCGCTGTTTTGAGCGCCTCCCCCACCACGTGCGGCGCGTGAAACAGCCCCATATACAGCGTGCGGTTGTGTCCCAGGGAAGCCCCTACCTCGCGCCCGAGGCCAGGCGTCGTCATGCGGTAGGCGCACTGTTCCACCAGATCAGCCCGGCCGCAGATATATCCGCCGTTTTCCGCAATGCCGCCGCCCGGGTTTTTAATGAGCGATCCCGCCATCAGATCCGCGCCGACGGCGGTGGGCTCTTCCCGTTCCACAAACTCGCCGTAGCAGTTATCCACAAACACGATGACGTCAGGACGCACCGCCCGTACCCCGGCGATCAGCTCGCCGATGGCCGCGACCGGCAGCGAGGGCCGCAGGCTGTATCCGCGGGAACGCTGAATATGCACCGCCTTGATCTCCGGCGACTCGCGCAGCGCCTGCTGCACCGCCGGAATATCGGGCCAGCCGTCCCCGGCCAGCTCTACCTGACGGTAGCCGATGCCGAATGCGGCGAGCGAGCCGTCCGATGTGCCGCTGCGGCCGATAACCTGTTCCAACGTGTCATAGGGGGCGCCTGTCGCCGCAAGCAGTATGTCACCTGGGCGCAGAATGCCGAACAGGGCAATGGTGATGGCGTGGGTTCCCGACACGATGCTGTGGCGCACCAGCGCGTCCTGCGCGCCCATAACCTGCGCAAACACCTCGTCCAGCGTGTCACGGCCCCTGTCGCCGTAACCGTAGCCCGTCGTAGGGGTAAAATGGCTCTCGCTCACCCGGTGCTCGATAAAGGCGGCAAGCACCTTCTGCTGGTTATACTCCGTTGTTTGTTCGATGCGGACAAAAGCGCTGCGGGCGGCTTGCTCCGCCTCATCGGACAGGGCCTGCAGCGCCGGATTCACCTGGAAATATGTATGCAAAACTGTCAACCTTTCTGTTCTGTAAGTGCCATGTACCAAAAGCGTCTGCTGGGAGTTTCCCCTTCATACGGGAAATCCTGAAAGAAAACCTCCCCGGTCCGAAAATCCACCGGTCGACGGAAGACGGGTCCATCAAAGGCAAAGGCATGATATTCGCCGTTTTCTCCGCAGATGTCGGCTCCTGGCGGCAGTTCCCGGATAAAGTCCTCGTCCAAAAGGCGGCCGACATATCGCTTGTCCAGCACCGCCCCGTCCGCACAGGTGATTACCGCACGGAAGCCCAGTTCGATGAATTCCCTGAGCAGTGCCTGCGGCTGCCGTCCCCAAAGCGGGAACGCCGCTTTCAGGCCGGCCGCAGCGCAGTTTTGTTCACGCCGGACGCGCAGCGGCGCAAGATGGATATCCCCGAATAAGGCGGTGGTGATCCCCTGGTTCAAAAAAACCTGGGTTTGACGGCGCATGGCGGCCGCGTATTCCTCCGACGATGCGCATGGATCGATATAGCATACGGTCAGCGGCAGACCGAGGCTGTCTGCTTGTTTTTGGATCAGCTCCAAGGGAACCTCGTGCATGGAAACCCGTCGATCCGCCGCCCGCATCACCGTAAACAGGGTGATTATTTCATAGTCGCCCGCCTGCATCGCTTTATATAGAGCCAAAGCGGAATCCTTGCCGCCGCTCCAGTTGAAATAGGCCTTTTCCTTCATGCTTTGTCCCTCGTCACGGTGCCCCATTCGCCGCATACGGCAAAGCCGAGCTTGGCGTATAACCGCTGTGCCCCGGGGTTTTTCGGGCAGATCCAGACCGCCTTACCCACCGCCTGCGCCTGCCCGGCGAGCGCTCCCACACAGGCGGAGGCCAGCCCCTGCCCGCGCCAATCCGGGTGGGTGGCCACCGCGCCGAGCAGCACGGCGGTATCGCATTCCGCCACCGTCATGGCCGTGGCGACCAGGCATTCTTCTTCCCGGACGGCGGCAATATGGCACACGCCGTGCCGCAGCCGATGGGACACATCCACGTACCACCCGTCAAACGCCGCCATCGTCTCGCCGAAACAGGCGGTGAGCAGCGGGTAAATCTCCCGCGGCGAACAATTGGTGACGAGATTTCCCGGGCAATGCGCCGGAAAATGTCCGGCATCGTCCAGTCGCATGACCGCGCCGGTTTTCAGAACAGCGGGTACGCCATTCTGCGCGTATAAAGCCGCCAGCCGGCGGGCGGAATCTCCGTCGGTGCGCACCGTGTGCGCCTCGGGCAGCATGGAGAGAAACAACAGCGCCTCTTCCCTGTCCCCTTCGGCGGCCAGAGCGAGAAAGGCGGTATCTTCCATCCGGGAAAGCCGGCTGCCCCCGTCCGCTTCCCAAAAAGTCAGGAAGGGGCACGTCCCGCCATATGCCGTCCATTGCCCGGCAATGCGCAATGCGGCTTCGGTGGCCGGGGCGGGAAACGACCATCCGGCGCCGTCTGTCTGCCGGATCACGCGGCAAAATCCTCTGCCAGCAGCCGGAGCAACGCCAGCGTATCCTCCATATCCCGCCGCGACAGCACGCAGGAGGGCGAATGGATATACCGGCAGGGCAGCGAAACCGCCGCCACCCGGGCGCCGCGGCCCGCGAGATGAATGGCGCCCGCGTCATTGCCGCCGGCCACCATAGATTTGCTCTGCACGCGCAGGCTCTTTTTATCCGCCAGCGCCAGAATACGGCGGTATAAGCCGGCGTCGTACAGCGTACGCTTGTCCATAAAGGAGATCACCGCGCCGCCCCCCACGCGGCAGACCTGTTTGTCAGCGGCGACCCCCGCCGTATCAGCCGCGGTCGTCGCGTCCACCACCACGGCGATATCCGGCTGAATCCCGAAGGCAGCGGTTTTGGCCCCGCGCAGGCCGATTTCCTCCTGCACGGTGAAGGCCAGCGTCATATCATAAGCCGGCGTCTGCTCCGCCAGCGCGAGCAGCAGGGCGCAGCCGGCCCGGTCGTCGATGGCGCGTCCTTTGACAAGGCCGCCCTCCATCCGGTAAAAGCCGCTGTCAAACACGGCAACGTCACCTGGATGGGCCAGCTTTTCCGCCTCTTCCCTGGTGGAAGCTCCCACGTCAATGCGCAGCGCGGCTGACTCCGGCAATTTGCTCAGTTCGTCCTTGGTGCAAAGGTGTTTCGCTTTACCCCCGATGACACCGGTATGCCCGTTCACACGAATGCGGCGGCCGTAATAAACGGCCGCATCCACCCCGCCCACCGTGGCAAAGCGCAGAAAACCGTTCTCGTCGGCGCCTGTGATGATGAAGCCGACCTCGTCCATGTGGGCGGCGAAAAGCAGCTTTTGGTTTGCCCGCTGCCGGCCGACGAGATCCACCAGCACGTTGCCGAGCGCGTCGCAGCGCACCGTCTTTTCGGTGGGCAGCGCATCGAGCGTCTGCAGAATAAAAGCGCGCACCGCATCCTCGCGGCCCGATACGCCTTCCAGCGCACACAATTTTTTCAGATAGGCCATCACAGCGCCCGTCCCCCTTCCTTCAGAAAGGCAGCCATCAGTGTGCCGACCGCCTTCACGTCGTTCAGCTGTACCACCTCGGACGGCGTATGCATATAGCGCAGCGGAATAGACAGCAGCGCGGTGGGCACCCCTTCGCGGGCGCCGCTCACAGCGTCGGCGTCTGTCCCGGTGTCCCCGCCCATCACCTCGTGCTGCAGCGTCATGCCGTCCCGGTGTGCCAGCGTTTCCAGTGTCCTGGTCAGGGGATAATCGAGGCTGGGCGCCCAGCCAAGCATGGGACCGCCGCCGAGCTTGCCGCATTTTTCCGCCGGGGCGTCGGGGGTATGGGCAAAGCTGACGTCGGTCACAATGGCACAGTCGGGTGCGGCAGAAAAGGCCGCCACTTCTGCCCCGCGGCAGCCCAGCTCCTCCTGCACGGCGAACACCACCGCCACGTGACAGGCGAGCGGCGTATCCTGAACTTCCCGCAGAGCTTCGAGCACAGCGGCTACACCCGCGCGATCATCCAGCGCCTTGGCGCAGACACGCCCGCCGGCCAGTTCTTCAAAATGCGGGCGGAAGGTGCCCCGCGTTCCCGGCGGCAGACGCTTGCGCGCCTTTTTGGCATCCAGCCCTACGTCGATTGCCATGTCGGTGACAGCGGGCATTTCCCTTTTTCCGTCGCTTAAATGGGGCGGCGTGGAACAAAAGACCCCGCTGTACGGCTTGTCCGCCCACAGGGTGACTTCCGCCGCGGCCAGGGTGCGTGCGTCCACGCCGCCGCAGGGGGCCACGCGGACAAAGCCCGCCTCGTCAACCCCGGTCACAATCACGCCGATCTCATCGATGTGCGCTTCGAGCAGCACGGTGGGCGCTTCTGCGGCTGCACTGCGCTTGAATCCCAACACGTTGCCGAGCGGATCCACCCTGACGTCGTCCACCAGCCCCTCCAGCAAAGCGGCCGCCGTCTGCGCCGCCTCGTCCAAGCCGCCGGCGCCCGCCGCCATGCACAGACGGCGCAGCGTTTCCTTCAGTTCCGTCATCTTGTCAATCCTTCCTTCTTATGTCAATGCGTTGACCAACGCCTTAAAGTGGTCGCCGCGCACCTCAAAATTGGGATACATGTCAAAGCTGGCACTGGCGGGCGACATAAACACAATGTCCCCATCTCTGGCCAGTTTATCGGCTTCCTTTACCGCCTGCTCCATGTCGGCCGCCCGGATAATGGGAAGGGCGGAACAGGCACGGATGGCCTCCTCGATGGCATCGGCGGTAGCTCCCATCAGGATGGCCGCTTTCACCTTACGCGCCGCCACCGGGCCAAGGGGTGTATAGGGGATGTGCTTGTCATAGCCGCCGGCGATGAGAATCACCGGTTTGTCAAATGCCTCCAGCCCGGCGATGGTGCGGGAGGGGCTGGAGCCGATGGAATCGTTGTACCAGCGCACGCCGCCGCGCTCGCGCACCAGCTCGCACCGGTGTGCCACGCCGCCGAAGGTACGCGCATACTGCCGGATGGCCTCCGCCGGTACCTCGCCCCAGACGGCGGCGACGGCGGCCAGATAATTTTCCACGTTGTGCTTGCCGGGCAGGCGGATGTCCGCTATGGACATCACCGGCGTGACGGTGCCGTCCGCCGCCACGCACAGGCGGCCTTCCGCATCCACAAAGGCCCCTTCCTCCACCGGGTGGGTGCGCGAAAAGAGCCGCACCGCGGCTTGGGTTTCACCGGCAAAGGCCGCCGTCACCGCGTTGTCCGCGTTGAGCACGGCCCGGTCACCTGCCTTCTGGTATCGCACAAGATTCTTTTTGGCGTCGATATATTCCTGCATGTCGGTATGCCAGTCGAGATGGTTGGGCGCGACGTTGGTCACCACCGCTACATGGGGGCTTTGCTCCATACGGGTGAGCTGAAAGCTGGACAGCTCCACCACAGCGGCATCGTTTTCCCCAATCTCCCCGATGCAAGGAAGCAGCGGCCGGCCAATGTTGCCGCCAAGAAACACCTTTTTGCCCGCCGCATCAAGCAGGCCGGCGATGATGGTGGTGGTGGTCGTTTTACCGTCCGAACCGGTCACGGCGTAAATCGGCGCGGGACACAGGTCGAAGAACAGCTCCATTTCCGAGCTGACCGGAATGCCGCGCGCCCGCGCGCGTTCAAACGGCGGCAGATATGGCTTCATTCCGGGGGTCCGCAGGATAAGCGTCGCCTCATCCAACCCGTCGAGATAACCTTCCCCCAGATGCAGCACGGCACCCTCCTGTTCGAGCTCTGTCGCCTCGGCCAGTTGATCCCGCGTGCGGCGGTCGCAGGCGATCACCCGCGCTCCCGCGGCGAGAAACTGCCGGATGACCGGACGGTTGTTTTTCCCGATGCCGCATATCGCGACCGTTTTTCCTTTTATCTGTGAAAAGAAGGCCTCCGCCTTGGCATTCATGCCGCTCACACTCCTAAACGTGAATCGATGACCTTTACTATTATACTGATATACTTGGAAAATATCAACAAATGCGCGGGCTTTTTTTCACGGCGGAGATGGGGCCTCGTCTGTAAAGAAGAAGCGAAATAACTCCAATCCCCCCGCCAGGACGGGCATTCATCACGCACCCTGTTTGCCGACCTTGCCTCTGTTCATCTTTTAACAAATTGGTTCGCAATCGTAAACATTTTATAAATTGTAGGCAAACCGGTTGCGGAACCGCGCAAAAGAAGGTACAATATTCATCAGACAATCTGTTTTTGTATGGCATAGATGGGACGCCGCGGGGAAGCTTCTCCCGGCGGTTCCCTGTTTGGAGGCCGTTTATGTTCTTTTATGAAGGGTATACCTGCCCTGTATGCGGCGAAGCGTTCAAGGAGACGGACGACATTGTTGCCTGTCCGGAATGCGGCGCCCCTCATCACCGCGCCTGCTGGAAGGCGCAGGGACATTGTTTCTTCGCGGATAAGCACGGTACGGACGAGCAATGGAAGCGTCCCGCCGCCCAGCCGGCTGATGCGCCGGTTCAAGGCGCGCCTAACGCCGCTGCCGGCCGCAAGCTCTGCCCTCGCTGCGGAGAAAACAATCCGGAATACGCGGAGTTCTGCGCCCGCTGCGGGCAGGAACTTCCTTCTGACGAATGGAGCAGTGCGCCGCCCCGGCAGAATGTCCCGCCGCAGCAGAATCCGTATGCGCCCCCCTATCAGCCGCCGGTGGGCGGGTACGGCGAATACATGCCGTTCCACATGCCCACCATCGACCCGTATGGCGGCGTTCCCCATGATGCGGTCATCGGCGGCGCCACGGCGGAGGATTTGGTGAGCGTCACGGGGGCCAACTCCACCTATTATCTCCCGCGGTTTCACAAGATGGCGAACGGCGGTTCCAAGCTGAGCTGGAACTGGCCGGCTTTCCTGCTGACGCCTTACTGGCTGCTGTTCCGGAAGAATTATGTGACCGGTGCGATTCTGCTCTTTCTGAGCATGGCGCGTACCCTCATCTCTTCGTACATTACCAGTGCCTATATCGCGCCGCTTGTCAGCGAAGCCGCTTCCATGGCGGATATGTACCGCATTTTGCTGAACAGCATGGATAACGGCAGTCTGCGGTATACCATGTGGATATTGGCGCTGCTGAGTCTGGCCCAGCTGCTGGTGCATGTGTTTTTTGGCCTGACGGCCAATTACTGGTATATGCGCACCTGCATATCCCGCGTCAAGCGCATGCGGGCGAAAAAGCCGGACCTGTATCCGCAGGAACTCACCGCTGTGGGCGGCACTTCCTTCCTGATGGGAGCCTCCGCCTACGCCATCCTGTATTTCACCACCATGTTGATCAGTGCGTTTTTCCTATAAATACGGAAACGGATGGTTTTTATGCTGGACGTTACCCTTTACACCTGCCCCTATTGTCATAAGGCCTTTTCCGCCGGGGATGACGTCGTGTTTTGTCCGGACTGCGGTGCGCCCCACCACCGGGACTGTTATCGCCGGCATGGAAGCTGTGCCTTTGCGGCCGATCACGGCACGCCGGCGCAGTTTCGGCCCATGCCGGCCAAGGACAGTGAGGATGCGCTTGTATGCGGGAACTGCGGAACGGTGAACCAGCAGAGCGACCGGTTCTGCAGTAAATGCGGGCACGATTTGCATGAGGAATTCCCGCCCGCCCCCAGCGAGCAGCAACCGCCGGTGGACGAAAGCGTTTTTTATGCACAGTTCAGCCCTTATATCGGCATTGCATCGGACAGTATGATGGACGGATTTCCCGTGATGGATATTGCCACGTTTGTCGGGCCGAACGCCGGATTTTACCTGTCCCGCTTTCATTTTATGAACCTGCAGAAAAACAAATCGTCCTGGAACTGGTCGGCAGCCATCTGCCCGTTTATCTGGGCTTTATATCGGAAAATGTATCGGCTGGCGGCGGGACTGTTTGTGCTGGAATTGCTGCTGTTTCTCCCCTATTTTGGGGCGTTTCTTTACTTTGTGCAGGGGCTGAGCGACCGGGTGCCGCTCGATTCGCTGCCAGCCTGGCTGCTGGTGCTCTGCAATCTTTCCGCTGTGCTGGGATTTGTGCTGCGTACGGCGATGGCTATTCTATCTAACCGGGTGTACCACACATATGTGCTGCGCCGTATGGAAACGGTCAGACGTGTGCAGGGGGAAACCCCGCACTATCGGGAGGAACTGGCCAGCAGCGGCGGCGTAACCCTGGTGTGGCCGCTTGCCGTTTCGATCGGCTGTGCGGTGCTCATACCGTTTGCAACGGTCATTTGGCTGATTGTTCAATAAAAACATGGAGGAGAAAAATGGCTCAGAAAGTACGTAAGGCGGTCATTCCGGCCGCTGGTCTGGGTACCCGTGTGCTTCCCATCACCAAAGTGATGCCCAAGGAAATGCTGCCCATCGTGGACAAGCCCGCTATCCAGTATATTGTGGAAGAGGCGGTGCGTTCCGGCATCGAGGATATTCTCATCATCACCAACCGCGGCAAGGGGCTGCTGGAGGATCACTTCGACCATGCGATGGAACTGGAGGAACGATTGGCCGCTACAGGCAAGGAGGGCATGCTCGAAGAGGTGCGCGCCATTACGCGGTTAGCGAACATCTATTATGTCCGGCAGAAGGAAACGCGCGGCCTTGGTCACGCGGTGGGCTGTGCCCGGTCCTTTGTCGGGAATGAGCCCTTTGCTGTGCTGTACGGCGACGACGTGATCATCGGCGAGGATCCCGCCTGCGGCCAGCTTTGCCGCGCCTATGAGGCCTATGGCAAGGGCGTGGTGGGCATCAAGGAGGTGGCGGCCGATCAGATCGGCAAATACAGCTCTCTCGCTGTGGCACCGCTGCAGGACAACCTGTACACCGTCTCCGATATGGTAGAAAAACCCACGCCGGACAAGGTGCTTTCTCTCTTTTCCATCCTTGGACGCTGCGTGCTGCCGCCCGAAATTTTCGATATTCTGGACAACACCGCGCCAGGGGCCGGCGGGGAAATCCAGTTGACCGATGCCATGCTCACGCTGGCCCGCCGGGACGGTATGGTGGGCGTGGATTTCACCGGCAAGCGGTACGATATGGGCAACAAGCTCGGTATCCTGGAAGCCACCTGCGAAGTGGCACTGAACCACCCGGAGGTCGGCGAAGGCTTCCGTGTCTATCTGAAGGAGCTGGCCAAAACTCTGTGACCCATAAAAAGAAAAGCGCGGCGCTATGGCGCCGCGCTTCCTTTTTTATGGGCTCCCCCACCAGTTTGGGGGTCAGCTCGTCCAGTCGTTTGGTCTGTATCACTGGATAATCCGTCAGGATCTCGATCGCCCCGGCCTCTACGTCCAGCTGATGCAGCAGCTCACGGCAGGCGCCGCAGGGCGGCACCACCCGGCCGTTGGCTGTGATGGCGGTGAGCTTGGTGATCCGGCTCTCCCCGCAGGTGATCATATGGGCAATAGCATTGCGTTCTGCGCACATGCCCAGGGAACAGGCGGTGTCGATGCATACGCCCGTGTAGATATGCCCCGCTTCGGTCAGCAGAGCGGCGGCCACCTGTCCTGCTTCGATCCAGGGAGAGAGCTCCCGCGGATTTTGTACGCCTTTGGCCGCTTGATACAGGCGGTCCCACTCCTCTTGTCCGGACGCTTTTCCGTCCCACGCCATGGTAAGCTCCGGTCTGCCGGTTTCCGGATCCACCCCTTCACTCTGTACGGAAAGCCCTTCCCGGAAGTAAAACGCCGCCGCCCGGCGGTTTTCAGCGTATACGCGCAGGGTAAAGGCGGGATATCGGTCCTTGATATGCTGCAGCAGCTGCCGGCCGATCCCGGCGCCGCGGCAGCGTCTGTCCACAAAGAGCCCGGCCAGATAGTCGCCGGTCATACCGACAAAACCCTGTATGGCCCCGTCATGCTCATACAGGTAAACCGCCGCCTCGGGCAGCTGGGCACGAACCTCTTCTGCGTGTTCCTGCCAATACGCCGGCGGTATAAAAGGATGGGCATCCAGGTTGCCCTCAAGCCAGAGCAGCATCACACGGTCCAAATCGTCCGGCTCCATACGGCGAATCATCATGTCTCTCCTTTGCTTCAGGACGTGCGGACCTTGTGCATCTCCAGCTGAGCCATGACCAGCCCATAATAGATGCCGCGCTGCCGCATCAGTTCGTTGTGGGTTCCGATTTCCGCCACACCGTGCCGGTCAATGACCAGAATGCGATCCGCTTCCCGCAGGGTGGACAGCCGGTGGGCGATGGCGAAGGTGGTGCGGTTCTTGGTCAGGCGGCGAAGTGCCTCTTGGATCTGGTATTCCGTCTCGGTGTCCAGGCTGCTCGTCGCCTCATCCAGTATAAGCAGCCGCGGGTCGTGCAGAATGGCCCGGGCGATGGCGATGCGCTGCCTCTCCCCGCCCGACAGGGTATAGCCGTGCTCCCCCACATAGGTGTCGTAGCCGTCGGGAAACCGCGTGATAAAGTCATGTGCATTGGCAAGCTTGGCGGCCTGAATCACCTCGCGGCGGGTTGCCTCTGGCTTGGCATAGCGAATGTTGTTGTAGATAGAGCCGGAGAACAAAAAGGTCTCCTGCAGCACCACACCGATCTGTCGGTGCAGGCTTTCCCGGGAAATATCGCGCAGATCCACCCCGTCGATCAGAATCCGCCCGTCATCCACGTCGTACAGACGCATCAGCAGGTTGATCAGGGTGGACTTACCGGCCCCCGATGCCCCCACCAGGCCGATCATCTCCCCCGGCTCCACATGGAAGCGGATATGCTCGAGCACCGGCAGATAGGACTTGTAGCCGAAGGACACGTCGTCAAACACCACGTCGCCCCGTATCTCCTGTTCCTGTGCCGTCTTGCGTTCCTCCAGATCCGACTGTTCATCCAGAATATCGTAAATTCTCTCCAGCGAGGTTGTCAGCCGCATGAGCATGCGGGGCAGGCGGGACAGAAAGTTCAGCGGCCCGTACAGCATGGAAGCGTAGGCGATGAGCTGCATGAGCTGGCCGGGCGACAGGGTGCCATCCAGCACCGTGATGCCGCCGAACAGGGTGATGAAATAGGTGCCCCACTGCACCAGAAAGGTGACAAAGGGATACAGAATGGCCCAGAATTTTTCGTTGCGCCGCTGATACCGCATCAGCTTCTCGGTGTTCTCCCGAAAGGTGCGGATCTCCCGTTCCTCCTGGCCGAAGGATTTGACCACCCGCACACCCGAAATCACATCCTGCAGCCGGCTGTTCACCTTGTCGTTGAAGCGCCATTGCTGCCGCCACAGGCGCCGTTCCCGGCGACGGAATACCCGCACAAGGATGAGGGCCGCCGGCATAAACGCCACCGCCAGCAGGCCCAGCCGCCAGTTGATGACCAGCATGGCCACGATGGCGCCCAGAATGGTGAAGATCTGGGTAAACATCTCGGAAAAGACTTCCTGCATGAATTGCCGCACGATGTTGGAATCCTCCACCACGCGGTTCATCAGCTCACCGGCCTGCCGGCTGTCAATAAAGGAAAGGGACAGGGCGTTGATTTTGTGGAACACCCGGGCACGCAGATCCCGGCTGATGCGGGTGCCCAGGCTGTTGCTCCATAGGCTGCGGATGACGGTCAGCGTCAGCCGCACGAGCATAAAAGCCAGCATGATGCCGAAGAACTGCGCCACCGCTGCCAGCCCGCCGTGCAGCGGGAGCAGCACATCGTCCACGAAATGCCGCTGCACGTCCTGCTGCCAGATGGTGATGCCGGCGATGACCGCCATAAACAGGCCGATGCACAAAAGCGGACCAGCGTATCCCTTGCACAAATCCGCAATGCGGCGCAGCCCCTGCCCCCGTCCGCTGCAGCGTGGGCAGAGGTTGGTGCCGGGCAGCGCACGCCCGCAGACGGGACAGTGCTTTTCCCTCTCGCTGCTGACCACATCCCGGTCGCTGCCCTTACAGAAGGCGTCGGCGCCCCGCGCCACATAGGAACAGCGCACCATGTGCCGCATGCTGAACCGGCAGAGCAGGCGCTCTTCCCCGCCCTGCTTGGCGATGAGGAGGCCGCTGTCGATCTGCGGCACGCAGAGAATCTCCTCCGCTTCGGCCAGCGGCACCGTATCAACAAGCGCGCCGCCCCGCAGAATATACAGCGCCTCTTTGGTTACGGCGATCCAGCCGTCGGCGCACAGATTGCCCTGTCGGTCGAGATCAAAGGGGACGCAGTAGCGCAGCTTCTGCCCCTGCCGATGGGACCGCAGCAGGGCCTCTTCCCGTTCAGGCAGGGTATAGCGTAGATTCATGCGGTTTCACCCGCCTTTCTCAGATAAACAGATCGAGCTTTTTGATTTCCCGCGGAGTGAGGGCGTACAGGTCGGGGATTTCAAAGCGGTTGCCGTCCAAATCGTTGACGAGATACCGATTGGATCCGATGGCGTACACGGTGCCGCCGCCCATACGCACGGTAAAGCGGCAGCGGCCCTTATCGGTGGTCACGTCCCAGTAGGAATAGCCGTATTCCTCTTTAATGGCGTGGATTTTCCGGATTTTCGGCGCGAAATAGCGCAGGTCCATCTGCTCGCGCAGCATGGCCTGTGTCTCCTCGGGAAGCGCCGTCAAATCTTCAATGAGGCCAATCTCCTTTCCGTCCCCTTCGGGTTCCCGGATGGAAATAAAGAGATCGGGATCCGAGTGCGGAAAGCAGCGGTGCACCGCGATGCGCGGGTACTCCTTCCCCATGTAGGTCATGCGCACAAAGCCGCCCGCCGTTCGGGCGAAGGCGGCGTTGTCCGCCGTGATGGATTTGATGGAAATGATATCCTCCACCGATTTCTTTTCCTGCTCGAGAAGATCATCCGGCTCGAGCGCCGTGTTTTTCTGTACTGTCTCGGACATCAGTCGCCCACTCCTCTCATGGCCAGCGCCTTGGACTGCAGCTGCAGCAGCTTGTAATAGACACCACGCTTGTCCACCAGCTCCTTGTGTGTACCGCTTTCCACCAGCTCGCCGTTTTCCAGCACAATGAGCCGATCCGCCCCGCGCAGGGTGGACAGCCGATGCGCGATGGAAATGGTGGTGCGCCCTTTCACAAGCTGATCGAGCGAGGCCTGTATGGCCTTTTCCGTCTCGGTATCCACCGAGGCGGTCGCTTCGTCGAGCACCAGGATGCGCGGATTGGCGAGAATCGCCCGGGCGATGGACACACGCTGCCGCTCGCCGCCCGAAAGCTGCCGCCCGCCGGCGCCGATCAGGGTATCGTACCCGTCGGGAAGACGGCAGATGAAGCCGTGTGCACTGGCGGCGATGGCGGCCTGCACAATTTCCTCGTGGGTGGCATCGGGGCGGGCATAGGCGATATTTTCCGCCACGGTGCCCATGAAGATATAGGTTTCCTGGCTCACCATCGCCACGGCGCCGCGCAGCGAGGCGAAGGACAGATCGCGGATATCGTGTCCGTCGAGCATGATGGTGCCGCTGTCCGCGTCATACAGGCGGGAAATGAGGTTGACCAGGGTGGTCTTCCCCGCGCCGGAACGGCCCACGATGCCCAGCATCTCGCCCGGCTTGACCGCAAAGCTGATGTTTTTGAGCACCGGCTTGTTGGGCTCGTAGCTGAAGCTCACCTCGTCGAGCCGAATATCCCCCTGCAGCTGGATGTCCAGGGCGTTTTCCTTTTCCACCACGTCGGGGTGCGCATCGATGATTTCAAAGATCCGCTGGGCGGAGTTCATGCTGTTCGACCACCACTGGAACACGTGAGAAAAGAATTCCATCGGCCCCTGCAGCATGGACAGATACCCCGTGAAGGTGATGAGCGCGCCGTAGCCGAAGGCGCCGCCCGTATTCAGGACGATCAGCGCCCCGACCGCCCAGACCAGCAGGCCGGGCACCTCCCGGGCCACGCTGTAGGCGACGCTGAACCGGTTTTCGTAGCGGACGATGTCCATTTCCGCCTCGCGCACCCGTTCGCTGCTTTTGCTGAAGCGGGTATCTTCCGCCGCTTCCTGGCCGAAGGCCTTGACCACCCGGGCGCCGGTGATGTTGTCATTGAGCACCGAATACAGGGTGCGCACCACCCGGGCGCGCCGGCCATGGCTGTGCCACAGCCGGGGCAGCAGCCGGTAGCTCACCCAAAACACCGGCGGCACGAGGCACAGCGCCACCAGCGCCAGAATCCAGTTCATCGAAAACATGATGATCGCCGTGACCACGATGGTCAGGACGTTGAACAGCAGATAAGGCAGGCCGTCGATGAAAAACTGCATGACTTCATTGGCGTCGGCATTGACCCGCTGCATCAGGCCGCCGGTCTGCCGCCGGGTGAAAAAGCCGATGGAAAGCCGCTGCAGGGCACCAAACACGCTGTTTTTGATTTTGCATACCACGCCCGGCACCATATACGCAGTCATGCAGCCTTGCAGGATGCCCGTCACCTGCTGCAGCAGGCGGGTGGCCGCCATGGTGATGACCACCAGACCGAGCAGCAGCACAAAATTCCCGCCGACCCCGAGCGAGGCGGCGAAAGCCTCGTCCCGGCCGAGTACCTTGTCGTACAGCACGGTACCCGACAGATACGGCAGGATCGCGTTGAACACGCCGGAGGCCGCGACACACAGCAGCATGATCGTGAGGCGCAGCCGGTATTCCTTGAAATAGGCGAGCACCCGCCGCATGACGGTGCCCTTCTCCATACAGCGCGGGCAGACCGCCCGCCCCCGTTCGGGATAGGGCATGCCGCATTTGGGGCAGAAGGTCTCGTCCTCTCTCTCGGGCGGCGGCCCCTTTTTACTGGGATCGATCAGCTGTTCGAGCCGATCGGTGAAACGGCGCATCTGGTGCATCCGGGTGCCGGAAAACCGGCAAAGCCAGGTTTCCTCCCCGTCCAAATCGACCACCAGCATGCCGCCGGCCACCTGATTGAGCAGACGCGGCCGGGCGATGGAGGTCAGCGGATATGTATGCACCTCGCGGATGCGTTCCGGGCGAACAGGCGCACTGCCGAATATCCCGGCGTAGTCCATTTCGCCCCGGTTGTCCGACACGGCGAAGAGCAGCTTGTCTTCGTCGAGCAGAAGATAGGTTTTGCACAGGTCGCCTTCCGGGCTTAAATCCGCAACGGCGGCGGCGAGCGGCTTTATGTCCCACCCGCGCTGCCGGCAGGCTTCCAGCACTTCCCGCGGGACAATGTTCTTATCCGGTTTGGCGGGCGCCTGGGTTCCTTTGTGCAAGAATGGTCACCCCTTCCCCATGCCCTTGCCTCAGGTTGGAACGAGCGCACATCCATGTCGATGCGCGTCTTCTTTTCAATTTTAACATAATACCATATAATAGCCGATCATTCAAGAGGCGCCTGCCACAAATTTTGTGGCAGGCGCCTCTCTGCTTATTCCTGTTTGGTAAAGGTGAACTGGCCGTCCGCCGCATCGATGACGATGGTGTCACCGGCGTGGAACTGCCCGGCCAGCAGCTGTTCGGAAAGGGTGTCTTCGATTTGCGACTGGATGGCGCGGCGCAGCGGACGCGCTCCGTAAACCGGGTCGAACCCGGCCGCGGCGATCTCCTTGATGGCGGCGTCGGTCACGCGACAGGCCAGATCCATATCGGCGAGACGCTTATCCAGCGTGCGCAGCATACGCCGCGCAATCTCCTGAATGTCCGCTTCGGTGAGCTGCTGGAAGACGATAATGTCATCCACACGGTTGAGGAACTCGGGGCGGAACGCCTTTTTCAGCTCGCTCATCACATCAGCGCGCATCTGCTTGCTGTTCGCCTGGGCATCCGCCTCGGCCGATCCCTGCCCGAAGCCGAGCTGCCGGTGATCGGTGATGCGGCGCGCGCCGACGTTGGAGGTCATGATGATGACGGTGTTCTTGAAGTCCACCCGCCGTCCCTGGGCGTCGGTCAGGATACCGTCCTCCAGAATCTGCAGCAGCATATTGAACACGTCGGGGTGCGCCTTTTCGATCTCATCGAAGAGCACCACGGCATAGGGCTTGCGCCGGATCTTCTCGGTCAGCTGTCCCCCCTCGTCGTAACCGACATAGCCCGGGGGCGAACCGACCAGGCGGGAGACGGTATGCTTTTCCATATATTCGGACATATCCAGCCGGATCATGGCGTTTTCGTCGCCGAACATCGCTTCGGCCAGCGCTTTGCACAGCTCGGTTTTGCCCACGCCGGTGGGGCCTAGGAAGATGAAGGAGCCAATCGGCCGCTTGGGATCTTTGAGGCCCACACGACCGCGGCGAATCGCCTTGGATACGGCGGTGACCGCCTCGTCCTGGCCCACAATGCGCTCGTGCAGAATGTTCTCCATGTTGAGCAGCCGCTGGCCCTCCGCCTCGGTGAGCTGTACCACCGGTACGCCGGTCCAGCCCGAGACGATCTCCGCGATTTCCCTGGCCGTGACCTCGCCGGTGATGCCGGCGTTCTTTTCCTGCCACTGCTCCTTGCTGGCGGCCAGCTGCTCGCTCTTTTCCTTCTCTTCGTCGCGCAGCCGGGCGGCGCGCTCGAAATCCTGCTCATTGACGGCGGATTTCTTCTCTTCCGCCAGCCGCTTGACCTCATCCTCCAGCTTTTTCAGGTCAGGCGGGGCGGTAAAGGCTTTCAGCCTTACGCGTGAAGCCGCTTCGTCCACCAGATCAATGGCCTTGTCGGGCAGAAAGCGGTCAGAGATATACCGCACCGACAGGTTAACGGCTGCCTCGAGCGCCTCGTCGGTGATTTTCACCTTGTGATGGGCCTCGTATTTATCCCGCAGGCCGCGCAGAATCTGCACCGCTTCTTCGGGCGTAGGCTCGCCCACCATCACCGGCTGGAAGCGCCGCTCGAGGGCCGCGTCCTTTTCGATGTGTTTGCGGTATTCCTCGATGGTGGTCGCGCCGATGACCTGCAGTTCGCCCCGGGCGAGCGAGGGCTTGAGAATGTTGGCGGCGTCCACCGCACCTTCGGCCGCGCCCGCGCCGATGAGGGTATGCAGCTCGTCGATGAACAGGATGATGTCCCCCGCCTTGGAAACCTCGTTAATGGCGTTTTTAATGCGTTCTTCGAAATCGCCGCGGTATTTGGTGCCCGCGACCATCCCGGTGAGATCCAGCGTCACCACCCGTTTGCCGCGCAGCAGCTCGGGCACCTCGTCCGCCGCGATTTTCTGGGCCAGCCCTTCGGCGATGGCGGTTTTGCCCACGCCGGGTTCGCCGATGAGACAGGGATTGTTCTTGGTGCGGCGGGACAGGATCTGAATCACCCGTTCGATTTCGTTGGTCCGGCCGATGACCGGATCGATCTTGCCTTCTTTCGCCAGCTTGGTCAAATCCCGCCCGAATTGATCGAGGGTGGGGGTTTTGCCGCCCTTGGCGGCCGGCGCTTTGCCCGCGTGTTCCGGCCCGGCCATGGCCGGTGACGCCGCGGCGCCGATCGCTTTGGCAATATCGGCGAACAGTTCGTCCGGCCGCGCGCCCAGGGCGATAATCAGCCGGACGGCCACGCTGCTTTCGTCCCGCAGCACCGCCATGAGAATGTGCTCGGTCCCGACATAGCCGTGCTGCATCACCGCCGCTTCGGTCATGGCGACCTCCATTGCGGTTTTGGCACGCGGGGTGAAATCCTCGGGGGTCAGGCGGCTGTATTCGCCGCTGGACTCCACTTCGATGATCTTTTCCTCATATTGGGCGGCGGTGACGCCGCGGGCGCCAAGCACCGAGGCGGCCACGCCCGTTCCCTCACGCAGCAGGCCGAGCACGATGTGCTCGGTGCCGATGTAGGTATGCCCCAACTCCTGGGCCGCTTCAATCGACAGGTTGAGGGCGTTGTTTGCTTTTTCGGTAAAGCCTTTGAATCGGTACATAAACAGTCCCCTTTCTCATTAAATGGCAGGCAGACGTTCGCGCACCATGCGCGCGCGCAGGGCATCCCGGCGGGAGGGCTCCATCTCCTCCCCCGCCCGCATCATGATGGTGGCCGGCTGCGCATCGCTGATGAGCTCGCCGACAAGGTCGAGGGAAATCCCTTCCAGCGTGCCGGTCGCAATACCGACGCGCACGTTGGAAATAAGTTTCATGAATTCATCCTGCGAGAGCAGCCGCGCCGTGCGCAGCAGGCCGAGGGAGCGCCAGACGCGATCCTCATAATGCGGGTTCTGCTGGAACTGTTCGCGTGCTGCGCGTTCCTCCCGGATGATCTGGGCGGCGATGCCCTTGAGGTTTTCGATCGCCGCCTGCTCCGATATGCCGAGGGTGACCTGGTTGGACAGCTGATAGATGGCGCCTTCCGGCTTGCTGCCCTCGCCGTACAGGCCCCGGATGGTCAGCCCCAGCTTGGAAACGGTGTTGGCCAGCTGCGGCAGCATGCCGCGCTCCTGCAGGGCAGGCAGATGCAGCATCAGGGAGGCCCGCATGCCGGTGCCCAGATTGGTTGGGCATTGGGTCAGATAGCCCAGCCGGTCGTCAAAGGCGAAATGCAGCGCCGTATCCAGCCGGGTATCCAGTTCATCCGCCGCCGCATAGGCGCCGTCCAGGTCGAGCCCGGCGCGCATCACCTGCAGGCGCATGTGATCCTCTTCGTTTATTAAGATGCTGACGCTTTCCTCGTCGTTGACAAACAAACCGCTGCCCGGCGTACAGGCGGCGAATTCCGGGCTGATGAGATGGCGCTCCACCATCGACTGCGCTTCCAGCGGGCTGACCTCCTGCATATCGCGGAAGTGCAGCGTGTCGTCGGTGCGCTGCAGGGCGCCGGCGAAAATTTCTTCCACCTGTGTCCGCTGTTCGGGGGTCATGCTGGCGGGAAAGGGAAACTTTTCAATGTTGCGCGCCAGCCGAATACGGGTGCTGATAACCACATCCCCTTCCGGGCCGCTGTGCTGATACCACTTATCCGTCATGGCGCTCACCTTCCTCCAGTGCGCGGATGCTGTCGCGCAGCTCGGCGCATTTTTCATATTCCTGGTTGGCAATGCTTTCGGCCAGCTGTTTTTTCAGCTGTTCAAGTTCCTTCTCCCGACGTGCCTCCTGCCCGGCGGCAGCGGGCATCTTTCCCGTATGGCGGGTTTTGCCGTGGATGCGGCGGATGGAGGGTAGCAGCCGATCGTAAAAGGTGGTGTAGCAGGCCGGGCATCCGGCCTTGCCGCTGCGGGCGATGTCCGCGAAGCTGCTGCCGCAGCAGGCGCAGCGCACCGTATCCCCCTGCTCACGTGCCGCCGGCTCGGCAAACAGACTTCCCCAGAAGTTTCCGAGGTCCAGCCCCAGCCCGTTCCACACGGTATTCAGTCCCTGCTTAGCCGCACAGGCGGCGCACAGGTGCAGCTCGGTCGTTTTTCCGTTGATGGTCTTTTTGACGTGGGTGGTGGCGGGATTCTTCCCGCAGCTTTGACAGGTCATACCGATATCCTCCTTTATCCTAAGAAATGGCCGCGGCCAGTGTTTGCTTGAGCAGGGCGGCACGCAGGCGATCCCGGCAGGCAGCGGGAACCTCGTGGTACGCCTTGTCCGATACGGCCGCCGCAATCAGGCGTGCCTGATCGGACGGCAGGCAACCGGCGGCGACCAAATTTTCCAGAATGGCCTGGGCGGCCCCCTGCGTGATCGAGTCGCCCACGGCGTTGATGATATGCATCAACTGACCGGCACGCGTCTGGTATTTGATGCGCCGAATGCGGATATATCCGCCGCCGCCGCGCCGGCTTTCCACCATATAGCCGTTTTCCGGTGTAAAACGGGAGGTCAACACGTAATTGATCTGACTGGGAACACAGCCGAGCTGCTCGGCAAGCACATTGCGCTGCAGTTCCGCCGTACCATCCTCCGCGTGATCCATGACACTCAGAATATAGGCCGCGATGGCGTCGCTTATGCACACGGTTCTCATCCTCCAATTGTTTGACCTTATTTGACCTATAAACCAGTATACGCAAAAATCAAAGAAAGTCAAAGTCAACAAAAGTCAAACTGCTTTTAAAAAACTGCGTGTGATGAAAATAAATCGCATTATCGCGGATTTTCTCGCGGAATCTATCGGTTTCGGATTCTTGCTATTTTATGGTAGAAAATATGAGGAGGGCAGCGGGTTTATACGTTTCCCGCACGGTAAGAAAAGGGGAACCCCTGTCGTTGCGGCAACATACTATGGGGTGTAAGCGATGAAAGGAGGCGGCAAGATATGTGTTGTTTGAGAAATCTGTTCGGCGGCAACGACTGCACCTGGATTCTGTTCTTCATTATCATCCTGTTGCTCGCGGATAACGACGATTGCGGCTGCGGCTGCAACCACGGCGGCTGCGGCTGCTAATCCCCACTGAATGAACCGCCCGGTACGGCATGGCCGTACCGGGCGGTTTCCGTGTGTTGGCAGACCAGGCGCGTCATCCGGCAGAAACAGGAGTACGCCCCTGTTTATCGATCGGTATGGTTTCCTTTAAAACGGCATTTTCTTTTTTACATATACGTTCACACCAGGATATTTTTTTAGCTTTACGCGTGTAGTATGCACCTCTTATTGACAGCGTTTCCTAGTATGGTATAATAAGTTTATCCGCCGGCTTTATGATTTTGCCGATGGGGAAATGAGGTTGTTCAAATGGCAGAGGAGAACAGAATCGGCGTCGGTGCCGCTGACGAAGAGCAAGAGGATTTTGAAGTGCGCGAGCGCAAGCGTCTGCTTTTTTTCGGTCTCCCCTTCACCTTTACCACGTATACGCTCCGGCCTAAAAAGCTGACCGTCAGCGCAGGGCTTTTTACTACTGTGGAGGACGATATCCTGCTGTACCGTATCAAGGATACCTCTCTGAAGAGGACGCTCTGGCAGAAGCTTTTCCGTCTGGGCAGCATTGCGGTGGCCTCTTCGGATCACAGCATTCCGGAGCTTGTCATTAAAAATATCCGCAATGTGCGGGAATTTAAGGAGCTGCTCGACGAACAAGTGGAGAAGGAGCGCATCCGTATGCGGTTCCGTGCGGGGGAATTCATGGATACGGAGTCCGAAGGCTGCGACGAGGAGTATCATCAATTCGGTTCTGCGGATACGGAGGAGCCGTAAGAACCGCTTGCGTATAAGCGGAATTTCGCGTATAATGAGAGGCGGATTGTCTGCGGCTGGACAATCCGGGAGGAGGAGAACGGATGCCAGCAGGCAGACGTAGACTGGGCGACCGCTACGACGGGCAGCGGCTGCGCCATACACCGGCGTTTTTCGGCGTTATGCCGCATATTATGAAGCGGCGGTCGGACAGCATTATCCTGTTCGATGAGGTCATTGAAATTGAAAATCTGGAAAAATACGTGCGCCAGAAGCGCAAAGAAGAAAATCTGACCGGATTCTCCACTTTTCATTTGTTTATCGCTGCGGCGGTGCGGATGATCACTTTGCGTCCTTGGCTTAACCGGTTTGTCATCGCCGGCAAAATTTTCGCCCGCAACATGCTGACGGTCTCGATGTCTGTCAAACGGGGACTCAACCGTGATGCAGAGGAAACCACCATTAAGCCGGAATTTTCCGGTGAGGATACCCTATATGACGTGTATCGGAAGATTAACGATGCCATTGAGCATGAGGTGCTGGACGCCTCGGTGGAAAATGACACCGATATGATGGCACGCCTGCTCAACCATTGTCCCGCATGGCTGATTCGCAGTATTGTCAATCTGGTCAACGTGCTGGATCACTGGGGTCTCATGCCTAAGGCGATCAACCGGCTGAGCCCATTCCACACCTCGATTTTTGTCACCGATGTGGGGTCGCTGGGCATTGGTCCAGTTTACCATCATATTTACGATCTTGGTACTACGTCGCTCTTCATGGCCATGGGTAAAAAGGAAACGATCCTGGAGAAAAATGCAGACGGCACAGTGACGGAAAAACGGGTCATCCGCCTGCGGTTTTCCCTGGATGAACGGATTTGCGACGGGTATTATTTTGCGGAATCCATTCGCTCGATGAAGCGTCTGCTGAAAAAGCCCGAACTGCTTGAGCAGCCGCCTGCCGAGTTGCCCGAGGATACCTGGATATAAAAATACCGCTGGATAAAAACCGGGGGCCGTCGAACTGACGGCCCCCGGTTTCGCTTTACTCTCCGGAAATGTGTAACCTTACGGTGCATTCAAAGAAGCCATGTGGGGAGTCACACATAAGCGGCTGGCAACCGCTCAATACATAACCGCACCACAAGGTAGTGTCAAGAGTTTTGCGCAAAAAGGTTTGCAGGTTCTGGCATGAATGAA
>CABSLQ010000029.1 GCA_902478605.1 uncultured Oscillospiraceae bacterium | reverse complement strand
GCTTTATGGGACAGTGCTTTTGCTATGCTGTGATTCCAGCTGGTGGTCAGACGGCCTTGCTCTGATCGTCTATATAGGGCCCTAGCCAATCATAATATTTATGAGACAGACGAAGCCCTAAGCCGTGTAATAAAGGAGAAGAGAAAAGCCAAAAGATAATACCAAGCTACCAACGGATACGCACCAATAGCGGAACGTCTGTTTTGCGCTCTCCTTGTCCTTAAAGCATAGGGCTTCCATGATGGACCGAAACCCAAAACAGGCCGTCACTAGTGCGATCAGGATGAGGTTAATCATTATCATTTGTTTCTTCTCCTCACGCCGTCTTGCCGGTGTCTTCTGGTTGTGATAAAATCACGGCGAGGTGATAGTTATGTGGAATAGCATAATTGAAGTAGTTATAACAAGCGTGGTCGGTTTAATTGGCGTGCTAATCGGGGCTTACCTTTCAAGAAAATCAACAAAGTACCAAGAACAAAAGCGATTTTTGGCCGAATACTACGCAGAGGTTTTATCAGCCTACTCTGTTTGTATGATGGATGAAACAAGCGCGGAAAAGAAAATGAATTTAATTGCCGCTATTGAAAAAGCTAAATTGTTTTGCTCGCACGAATCAGAAGAACTACTGATAGAATTGGAACATGCCATTACAGATGAACCGCGAAATACATCTAAATGCGGCGGTGTCATACGTCGCTTAATAGAATCAGCCAAAAACGACGTGCGCAATTGATAAGGCAATCAGTATTTCTCCAATGTGCATAAGCGATTGTCCTAACAGTTTGAGATAGTCTTTCATCGGTTCACGCTCCTTTCTACCAGACACACTCACGCCGTCTTGGTGGTGTCTACTGTAAGCCGTTCCCGCTCGAATGTGTCCAGATCCTCCTGCCGGATCCGGTAGTCACGCCCCAGCTTAATAGCCGGGAGTTTCTTCTTACGAATCCAGTCCCACACCGTCAGCGTTTTCACGCCGTACCGCTGTGCAACCTGTTCGCATGTGTACATGTTTGACATTGCTTTGCCCCCTTTCGGTTTGGTATACTGTAGGAGAGGTGATGGCGATGGATAAAACAAGTAAGCAGATCATGAAATATTTATCTTCAAAAGGAAAAGGAAGTGAATATGTCTGCCGATTCGATGAAGAGTTCGAAAGTCTATCCATCTCTCTTCACGTTCCGCTTGAAGATTTGCGCGCCTCGGTTAGGTGGATGGAATCCAATGGGATCCTTGAGTACCAGCGTTACGGAGGTGGGCAAGTATCCGGTTTTCACCTTTCCCATGTGGGAGTAAACTGGCGATATTTTAGGAGAAAGGAAATCTTGAAATATGTAGAGGAAAAATGGATTGATTTCTTTTCCTTACTGGCTTCCGTTGCTGCCCTGATTATCTCCATAATAGCGCTAGTATCGACAAGACAAGGCTAACGACTGCGCATATCATGGTAATACATTGCACAACACGGGAACCGGATTTTCTTTCCGTGCGTCTCAGTTCTTTCCATACCTTATACCAGCTTGGTATTTCCACCCCATCTATTGCAACGGTGTCCGGTTGTTCGGTGTTCATGATCTCCACTGCATTCGGTTGGAATGAGATTTTATGGTTCATATTCGACATGTTTGCCCTCCTTTCTTTATGCACCTTGTTAGTTGTGTTTACTTCGGTTTTGTGATATACTTCGATTGTAAGCAGAAGCAATTCAAAATGCGAAGTACAACTTATTTCGTTGCATTTACTTCGGTTTTCGTGGTACAGGTATACTTTACCACGGTTTCTTAAGTATGTCAATTGGTTTTGCGACGAAATCTTAAGTAGTACACGAAATTGTAGAGGTGCATAAATCGTGTATGAAATTTTTGCTAAATTGCTAAAAGAAAAAGGCGTAACCCCATATCAAGTTTCTAAAGCTACAGGCGTTGCTCAATCGTCACTAAGTGATTGGAAAAACGGGAGAAGTAAGCCGAAATACGAAAAAATGCTAGCTATTGCCGACTACTTCGGCGTATCCGTGGACTACCTTCTCGGCAACGACCAAAAACAAAAAGCCCCCGCCGAAGACGAGGGCCGATTTAAAGAGGGCGAACTGATCCGGCTGGATGCCGACAGCATGGAGATATTGCGTGCCGTCCGTGAACGCCCGGATATGAAAATCCTTTTCTCTGTTACAAAAAACGTCACTCCAGAAGACTTGAAAAAGGCGATTAAAATAGTGGAAGCCTTCAAAGAAGATAGTGAAAATATGTAAACGGATAGTGATGGTATGATACTGGATTGCGACTACACTGTGCGTTTTGCGCCGTTCCCTTTATCCGTGCCAGCTTTGACTGCTAAAGACGAGGATGGCCATTATAATATTTTTATCAATTGCCATTTGTCAAATGAGGCACAAAAGCAAGCTCTAGAACACGAGTTGGAACATATTAGGCAAGGTGACTTTGAATCGCAGAAACCTTTTGAAACTATTGAACCATACCGGCCGGTATTAATACCACAAGAAGAAGTGGTGGTAATGGCTGTACAGCCTCCAAAGAAGATGATCAACTTTTCTATCGTCGATGCACTGACCGGAAAAGCGGAAAAAATTAAGATCGAAAAGAGGCAATACCCATGTATTGATATTTGGGCGGATGAACTGGATCGACCGTATCGGTTGCGAAAAACTTGAACAAATAAAAAGCCGCCCAGAGCTGCAACCTCTGGACGGCAAGTGTGAAAAGAAACTACAGCATGTGAATTTCCCTCACAAATTAATTATACAGATTTGACGCAATATGTCAATATCTGGAAAGGATGAGGGAAATGGGTAAGAAAAGGATTTGGATTATTGTAGCTGCTGTCGCCATCGTGCTGGTTGTAATTTATATCATTTTGGCGGCGACTGGAAATCTGAAACCTTCTAATGAGGAAAGTTCATCGTCAGAGCCATCGGATTCGGTAGTAAATGAAATTTCTTTTGGCTGGAAAGCCGAAAATGCTCAATCGGAAGAAGGGACTAGCGCCCGCGTAGACGAAATTACTACGAGTGCCTCAGAGGCCGCAAAAAACATGGACGAAGATCAAGCGGTATCAGCTTGGGACGAAGCGATTCAGTATTTAAAGGAACATGTGGATAATTTTTATGAGAACACCGAAGTAATGGAGCATTCCATGTATTATGGAGAGTTTATTTATCGGTATATTGAGGCAAATGCAGCGGCGTCAAATATTTCCGAGTTGCCCGATAGCACGCGTGCGGCTTATGATGCAGGTTATAATACGGTGAAGGCTATCAAATATGTATATCGTGGAGCTGAAAAAATAGAAGATGAATCCACGCAGTCATCGTTGTCTGAAGCAAAAGAGGCATTAGACAAATTCCAATAAATAAAAAACCGCCCCGCTCCTGCGCCAACAGGAACGAGGCGGTGGACAGTCAACCGAAGGCGACCGTCACAGTGCTTGCGCAAGGCTATTGTAGCACGGTATCCGCCTCCGGTCAAGGGAGGAGTGCGCCAATATGCCAAAGTTAAAGAAGCGGGCGGACGGCCGATATTCCAGGCAGGTATACCTTGGCCTAGGCGAAGATGGCCGCCGCCAGTACAAAACCGTGTATGGGGCAAGTCCGAAGGAGGCGGACGAAAAAGCTCTTGAAATTAAAATCCAATTGCGCAAGGGGATAGACGTATCCGCTGAAAGAGATACCTTTGGGGAATGGGCTGAGCGGTGGCTGAAGCTGAAAAGCCATGAGGTTGCCGAAAAGCAGTACACGTGCTATAAAAACAGTGCAGCCTATCTTCTTGAACGGTTGCAGCTTGTTCCTATCGGCAAAGTGCGTACTTGCGATATTCAGGAAATTCTTATGGACTTGGCAGACAAAAATCCTCACACATGTAAACCGTCGTCCAAAAAGGTGCTTTCGGATTTGCGCATGACAGCAAACCAGATTTTCAAATTTGCCATTGCCAACCGCGTATTGGATTATAATCCGGCATTGGCGGTTATGGTTCCATCTGGTGCTCCGCAAAAGAAACGCCGCGCGCTGACGGATGAAGAAATCCAGAGAATAATGGAGATGCCTCACCGCGCGCAGACGGCAGCCATGATCATGCTATACGCCGGCCTGCGCAGGGGAGAGGTTATTCCGCTTACGTGGGCCGATATTAACCTGGACGCGCGCACAATCCATGTGTGTAAATCGGTTAAGATGGTGGGGGGAAGGCCTGTCGTCAAGCCCGGGGCCAAGACAGCGGCAGGGGAAAGAACCGTTGATATTCCGCTTATCTTGGTGGACTTTTTGCGAGCAAGAAAAGCAGCGGTTTGTGAGGAGGCCGAAAAGGTGCAAGCGATCCGGCCATTGGTTTGCCCATCTGCAAACGGCGAGATGATGACAGACAGTGCATTTGATAGGCTGTGGGAAAGTTATCTTGTGGATATGAACTTGAAATATGGAGATTTCCGCGATATGGATAAATCCCCCACAAGCAAGTTCGACCCGGGCGGAGTACCGTTCCGAATAGAAAAATTTACCGCCCATTGCTTACGTCATACGTTTGCCACGCTGTTATACAAAGCCGGTGTAGATGTGCTGACTGCCAAAGCACAGCTGGGGCACGCGGACATTAAAACTACATTGCAAATTTATACGCATTTAGATAATAAATATAAGCGTAATAGCATGGACAAATTGGACGTTTTTTTGGGCAATGGCAAAGGGCAATTAAAAAATTCGGTTTAACATGCAAGTCAGATGCAAGTCAAAAATATTGAAAAACCTAGTGGTAGAGCCAAAAAATGCGGTTTTCAGGATGATTTGTAATCAGCAGGTCGGGGGTTCAAGTCCGTCAACCAGCTCCACATGTACAGTACAGCCTTTGCTGCAAAAACAGCTCTCCCAAAAGGAGGGCTGTTTTTGTGCCTTTCGCGGCTGAGACGGTATGTTCCCTGGCGATTTGTTTTGCGGGGCCGCTGAGCCGGCCCGCTCTTTCCGCCCGGTGCGGGAAATCCAACAAGGAGGTCCGTCCCATGCGCATTGAAGAAATCGATCGCCGTTTCCGGTCGGAAACCGCGATACAGGAGGACATCACCTGGTTCGATGTCCGGCAGGCCCCCTTTTCGCTGTTCGGCATACAGTACGACGAGGGGCAGGGCTGCTTCGTACGGCTGCCTCAGGCGGTGGCCGACGCCGTTTCGCCGGGCGTGTCCTGGCTGAACCGCCACACGGCGGGCGGCCGCGTGTGCTTTCAAACCGATTCCCCCCTGATCGCTATCGAGGCGCAGCTGGATTACCCGGGGATCATGCCCCACATGCCGCTGGTCGGGCAGTCGGGCTTTGACCTGTATCGGAATAGCGGGGAGGGAGACCGCTATCTGGCCACCTTCATGCCGCCGCCCGCCTGGCAGGACAGCTACGGGGCCTCGGCCCGGACGGGGGGCGGTCCGGCCGCGTACACCGTCCATTTTCCGCTGTACAACGGCGTGAAGGCGCTGTACATCGCGATCCAAAAGGGGGCGTCTCTGGCCGCGGCGCACCCCTACGTCGATGCGCCGCCCATCGTCTTTTACGGTTCCTCCATCACCCAAGGCGGCTGCGCCTCCCGGCCGGGCAACAGCTATGAGGCCATTCTGTCCCGCCGGCTGCACCGGGATCACGTGAACCTGGGCTTTTCGGGCAGCTGCCGCGCCGAGCCGGCCATGGCGGATTACCTGGCCGCGCTGCCGATGAGCGCCTTTGTGTGCGATTACGATCACAATGCGCCCCACGCCGAGCACCTGCGGCAGACCCACCTGCCGCTGTACCGCGCGGTGCGCCGGGGCCACGCGGATATCCCGATTGTGTTTATGTCCGCGCCGGACATCCGGCTGCGGGGCGGTGAATGGGAGGAACGGCGGGCGATCATCCGCGCCACCTATCAGGAGGCGCTGGCCGAAGGGGATCGGCGGGTCTGGTTCGTCGACGGTGAAACCCTATTTGCAGGGGAGGAGTGGGACGCCTGCACGGTGGACGGCTGCCATCCCAATGACCTGGGCTTTTTCCGCATGGCCATGGGCGTGGAAGGCCCGCTGCAGGCCGCGTTATCCGCCGGCCGATAAGGCGGGTTCGACTTCAGGGCGCAGGCGCGGCAAGCGTTCCGCATGGCGGAACCCCTTGAAAAAGTCCTTGGCCGTCAGGATGGCGCCGGTTTCCCGCGTCAGCGGGAAACCGGCCTTTTCCTGAACAAGTTTCTGCAAGAGCTTGGGGGGGCCGAAGTTTTGGAAAACCACTTGTCCGTCCGGCGCATATAGTGATCCCGTGAGGAGGTGTCATTATATGCTTATGATTGCCATCGTGCGGGAGGTCCGATCGGACAGCCTGCTCGTCCGGGACCGGGCTACGGGACAGGACGTGGTCGTACACACGGGCAATACCCGCTGCTTTGGGGCCGGTGACCTGGTCGCCATCGTGTACAACGGCGTCATGACCAGAAGCCTGCCGCCCCAGATCACCGCCCGGCGGATTCGGCGTCTGCTGCCCCGGGACGAATGCCGCTGAACGGTTCCCGGTCCTCGGCAGGAGCTGAGGTCGCTGACGCGGCCCCAGTTCCCGGAAAAACCACGGCTGCGCTTTTGGGGATAAGTTTCTTCTTTCTCCGCCACCGGCAGCGGTTGAGAACTTCCCTCTTGCGGTAACCCGAAATTCTTTGTGCTCGCTGTCGCTCGCAAGAATTTCGACCGCTGCGCCAACAAATCCTCGCTGTATCCCGCACTGCGGGCGCTTGGATTTGTTCCCTCTTGCGGTAACCCGAAATTCTTTGTGCTCGCTGTCGCTCGCAAGAATTTCGACCGCTGCGCCAACAAATCCTCGCTGTATCCCGCACTGCGGGCGCTTGGATTTGTTCCCTCTTGCGGTAACCCGAAATTCTTTGTGCTCGCTGTCGCTCGCAAGAATTTCGACCGCTGCGCCAACAAATCCTCGCTGTATCCCGCACTGCGGGCGCTTGGATTTGTTCCCTCTTGCGGTAACCCGAAATTCTTTGTGCTCGCTGTCGCTCGCAAGAATTTCGACCGCGGCGCCAACAAATCCTCGCTGTATCCGCCACCGGCGGCGCTCGGATTTGTTGCCGCTTGACAAACGGCGACGGGCGGTGTATGATGGTAGAAACATAGTATTCAAAAGGCTATGACGGGGAATCAGTAGCCGGCGAGGGTTCTGCAGAGAGCTGCCGTATGGTGCGAGGCAGCGGGCGCCGCCGGGGAAGTCTCCTCCCTCGAGCTGTCCGCTGAACCCGGCTTGCCGGCAAGTAGGTGGGAACGGCCTCCCTCCGTTATCGGGGACCGCATTCAGCTGAAAAGCGGATGCACGCAAAGCGGCCCGGATCGGGCAACAAGAGTGGTACCGCGGAGGATTCGACCTTCGTCTCTTACAGAAAAGAGACGAAGGTCTTTTTGTTAACATAAAAGGGAAACGGCTTCCGTTTCCGCAGGAAAGGATGGAACATATCCATGCAGAAAAATGGATCGGATATCTTGGTGGAATGCCTGCTTGAGCAGGGGGTGGATACCGTTTTCGGGTATCCGGGCGGCTCGGTGCTCAATCTGTACGACGCGCTGTATAAGTACAGCGACCGCATCACCCACGTGCTCACCGCCCACGAGCAGGGGGCGGCCCACGCGGCGGACGGTTACGCCCGCGCGACGGGCAAGGTGGGGGTGTGCATCGCCACCTCGGGCCCCGGCGCGACCAACCTGGTCACCGGCATCGCCACCGCCTATATGGATTCCATCCCGGTGGTGGCCATCACGGGCAACGTGGCGGTGCCGCTGCTCGGCCGGGATTCCTTCCAGGAAGTGGACATCACCGGCATCACCATGCCGGTGACCAAATACAACTTCATCGTCAAGCGGGTGGAGGATCTGGCCGACACCATCCGCCGGGCCTTTCTCATCGCGCGCAGCGGCCGCCCCGGCCCGGTGCTCGTGGATATTCCGAAGGACGTGACGGCGGCGGTGACCGACTATGTCCCGCAGCCCGGCGCCCCTGTCCGTGCACCCGAGCCGCCCAAGGCGGAGCGCATCGCCCTGACCAAGCAGCTGCTCGCCTCGTGCGAAAAGCCCCTCATCTATTTCGGCGGCGGGGTGATTTCCTCCGGTGCGCAGGAGGAACTGCTCGCCCTCGCCGCGCAGCAGGAGATCCCGGTCTGTGCTTCCATGATGGGGCTTGGCGGGTTCCCCGCGGGGCACCGGCTGTGGCTGGGTATGGTGGGCATGCACGGCACCCTGGCCGCCAACCGGGCGGCGCGGGAATGCGATCTGCTGCTCGTGTGCGGGGCGCGGTTTTCCGATCGGGTGGCGGGCGATCGCAGCGGCTTTGCGCCCCATGCCAAGGTGGTGCATATCGACATCGATCACGCCGAATTTGATAAAAACGTGACCGCGGCCGTGCGGGTGGCGGGCGATTTGAAGGAGGTGCTCGCCCGGATCGCCGCGGACGAGCCGGCGCGGCAGCATACCGCCTGGCTGGCGATGCTGGACGGCTGCCGCCGGGAACCGGCGCGCAGCGGCGCGGGCCCGGCGGACCTGCCTGACCCGCTCGCCATTCTGCAGACGCTGCGCCGGCTGACGCCCGACGACGTCATCGTCGCCACCGACGTGGGCCAGCACCAGATGTGGACGGCACAGCACTTTGAGATGCGCGCGCCCCGCACCTTTTTGACCTCGGGGGGCCTGGGTACAATGGGCTACGGCCTGGGCGCGGCCATCGGCGCGCAGTGCGGCTGCCCCGGCCGGCAGGTGGTGCTTATCTCGGGCGACGGCAGCTTCCATATGAATCTGAACGAGCTGACCACCCTGGCGTCCTACGAGCTGCCCATTGTGGTGCTCGTGATGAACAACCGGGTGCTCGGCATGGTGCGGCAGTGGCAGAAGGTGTTTTACGGCCGGCGGTTTTCCGCCACCGATCCCCACCGCAAAACGGATCTCGTCAAGCTGGCCGAGGCGTTTGGCTGCAAGGGCATGCGCATCGAACGGGGCGCGGATATTGAGCCGGTGCTGCGTGCGGCGCTGGCGGCGGGCGGCCCGGTGGTGGTGGACTGCCAGATTTCCCCCGACGTCAATGTGCTGCCCATGATTCCGCCGGGCGGCACGGTGGAGGATATTCTGATGGAAATGGACGAGGACTGAAAGGAGAGGGGCGCATCATGAAGGAGAACAAGGTGGTCTTTTCGGTGCTGACCGTCAACCATCCGGGCGTGCTGCTGCGGGTGACGGGGCTCTTTTCCCGCCGGGGGTTCAACATCGATTCCATCGTCGCGTGCAAGACCCAGACACCGGATTTTTCCCGCTGGACGCTGGTGGTCACGGGGGATGAGGCGGTGTTCACCCAGCTCAACCGGCAGCTGCTCAAAATGGAGGATGTGCTGACGGTGGAGGTGCTTGAACCGGACAGCTGCACCTGCAGCGAGCTGCTGCTGCTCAAGGTGGATACCGCCCAGGCGGGCCGGGCCGCCGTGCTGCAGACGGTGCAGACCTACGGCGGGCGGGTGCTCGATATTGGGGAGAACACCATCACCCTGGAAATGACGGGGCAGCCGGCGCAGGTGGATCACTTCCTCGCGCGGATGGAAGGCTATGGCATCGTGGAAATGGCGCGCACCGGCATCACCGCCCTCGAGCGGGGGGACAGCACCATCCACGGCAGCGATATTTGACAAGGAGGCAACAGCAATGGCAATGACCATGACGCAGAAAATTCTGGCCGCACACGCGGGCCTGCCCGAGGTGAAGGCGGGCCAGCTCATTGAAGCCAAGCTCGACTTGTGCCTGGGCAACGACATCACCTCCCCGGTGGCCATCAACGAATTTGAGCGCTGCGGGGCCTGCCGGGTGTATGACAAAAGCCGGGTGGCCCTCGTGATGGATCACTTCACCCCCAATAAGGACATCAAGGCGGCGGAGCAGGTCAAGAAAACCCGGAAATTCGCCAAGAAGATGGGCGTGGAGCATTTTTACGATGTGGGCCGTATGGGCATCGAGCATGCCCTGCTGCCCGAACAGGGACTGGTCGGCCCGGGTGACTGCGTCATCGGGGCGGACTCGCACACCTGCACCTACGGCGCGCTCGGCGCCTTTTCCACCGGTGTGGGATCCACCGATCTGGCTGCGGGCATGGCCACCGGTTCCACCTGGTTCAAGGTGCCCAGCGCCATTAAGGTGGTGCTCAGGGGCAAGCTGCCCCCCTATGTGGCGGGCAAGGACGTGATCCTGCATCTTATCGGCCGCATCGGCGTGGACGGTGCCCTCTACCGCTCGCTGGAGTTCACCGGCGACGGGGTGGCGGCGCTGTCGATGGACGACCGGCTGTGCATCGCCAACATGGCCATCGAGGCGGGCGCCAAAAACGGCATTTTCCCCGTGGACGACGTGACCATGCGGTATGTGGAGGGCCGCTTTCAGCGGCAGCCGGTCGTGTATGAGGCGGACGCCGACGCGGTGTACGACGAGGAGGTCGTCATCGATCTCGATACGCTGCGTCCCACCGTGTCCTTCCCCCACCTGCCGGAGAACACCCGCACCATCGACGAATGCGGCGAGGTGCCGATTGACCAGGTGGTCATCGGATCCTGCACCAACGGCCGCATGGAGGATATGCGGGCCGCCGCCCAGGTGCTGAAGGGCCGCAGGGTGGCCGACGGCGTGCGCTGCATCATCATCCCTGCCACCCAGGAAATCTGGCGGCAGAGCATGCACGAAGGGCTGTTCGACATCTTTGTGGAAGCGGGCGCGGTGGTGTCCACCCCCACGTGCGGGCCGTGCCTCGGCGGGCATATGGGGATTCTCGCCGCCGGCGAGCGGGCCGTGTCCACCACCAACCGCAACTTTGTCGGCCGCATGGGCCACGTGGACAGCGAGGTCTATCTCGCCAGCCCCTATGTGGCGGCGGCTTCGGCGGTCGCCGGCCGCATCGCGGACCCGGCGAAGCTGTAAAGAAAGGAGCAGGCAGATATGCAAGCGCAGGGAAGAGTTCATAAATACGGGGACAACGTCGATACCGATGTCATCATCCCCGCCCGGTATCTCAACACCTCCAGCCATCAGGAGCTGGCCGCCCACTGCATGGAGGACATCGACAAGGGGTTTGTCCATCGGGTGCAGCCGGGGGACATCATCGTGGCGGATAAGAATTTCGGCTGCGGATCCTCGCGGGAGCACGCCCCCATCGCCATCAAGGCGAGCGGTGTCTCCTGCGTCATCGCCTCCACCTTCGCCCGCATTTTTTACCGCAACGCCATCAACATCGGTCTGGCCATTCTCGAATGCGAGGAGGCGGCGCACGCCATCCAGGCCGGCGATGAGGTGAAGGTGGACTTCGACACGGGTGTCATCACCGATCTGACCACCGGCGCGGTGTTTCAGGCCGAGCCGTTCCCGCCCTTTATCCAGAACATTATCCAGAAGGGCGGCCTGCTTGCCTCCATCCAGGATAAGCTGTAAAAAAGCCTGTAGACGCCTGAACGGCGCCGGTTTCCCGCTGCGTGGGAAACCCGTCTTTTTCTGGGCCGATTTCCGGGAAACCGACAGTGCTGACGCGGCGTCAACCCCCTGTCGGTTTCTGGGAGACGATGGATGGCGCTGGGGCTGCGCCTGAACTCCTGGAAAAACCGCCGCCGGGTCAGCGTACCCCGGGCTTTTGCGCCGCCATGTCCGTGGAATGCCTTTTAAGCCTGTACGTCCCCGGTTGCTCCCGGGGGCGTTTTTCACCCCGCTGCGTCTTGTGTTTTGGAAAAAGATGCGGTATGATGATGGCAGTGGAAGGGGAGAACGGCATGAAAATCCTCGACATTTCCCGGGAGCTGCTGACGGCGCCCGTATACCCCGGCGACCCGGCGCCGCGGCTGGAGCCGCTGTGCCGGACGGACTACGGCGATGTGTGCAATACCTCGTCGCTGCACGCCTGCCTGCACAACGGCACCCATCTCGATGCGCCGCGGCATTTTGTGCCCGACGGTGCCGACGCGGCGGCGGTGCCGCTGGCGGCCTGCGCGGGGGAATGCCAGGTGGTGGCCTTCGACGGCCTGCTGCTCGGCGCCCAGGCGGAGGCGATCCTTGCCCGCCTGCGGCAGCCGCGTCTGCTGCTGAAGGGGCAGGCGGAACTAAGTCCGAGTGCGGCCTTTGTGCTGGCCGATGCAGGACTGAGCCTTCTCGGCGTGGAGGGCCAGTCGGTGGCCGGCGCCGAATGCACCGTAACCGTGCACCGGCAGCTGCTGGACGCGGGGGTCCTGCTGCTGGAGGGACTGGACCTTTCGGGCGTGGAGGAAGGCACCTATTTTCTCATCGCCGCCCCGCTGAAGATCGCGGGAGCGGACGGCTCACCTGTGCGGGCCATGCTGCTCGAACGGCAGTGAACAGGAGGAGAGAACCATGAAGGAAGACCAGATTGTTCTGAAAATGATGATGGATATGCTCGGCGGCATGGTTGTCATCTACGCGATGGCCATTGCGGGTGCCGTGTTTATCGGTCTGTGCGTGTATTACGACGCGCGCTGCCGCGGGGACGACAAAGCGGCGCTGTGGGGCGTGCTGTCCGGCTTTTTCTCTGTCGCAGCACTGGTGTACCTGATTGTGAAGCTGGCGACGAAGAAGAAACCTGCCATCTGTTTGCGCTGCGGCTATCCGCTGCCTGAGGGCTATCTGGTGTGCCCGAATTGCTGGCAGCCGGTGATGGTCGGCGGCCGCCCGCTGACCCCGAGCCTGCGGGACAAGTGGAAGAGACGCCGCACCCGGTTTCTGGTGCTGTTCATCGTATGTGAGGTGCTGGCGGTTATCGGGGGGATTCTTCTGGTGATGGGTCTCTTCCGCAATGCGATGGCGCTTGGTCTTCAGATGGCGTAATATGCAGACGATGCCGTCGCAAAATGGAGGCTTTGCGGCGGCTTTTCTGGAGCGGTTTGCCATATACCTCGGTTGACACGGCGGGGGTATATTGATATAATAAAAGGACAAAAGCACGGCCCGCACCCATGTCGGGTGTGGGCATTTTGTTCAGCGCGGGAAGGAGGCGGCGATGATGGGGTTTTGGAAAAAAAGCCGGCTGCGGCGGGCGGCGGGCGTGATTCTGGCGGCCGTTATGCTTCCGGCTGCCGCGGGCTGCAGCATGCAGGTGGAGCCCTATCTCGTGCCGCCTAAGCTGCAGGGGGAACAGCTGGAAATTCAGAAGGCACTCGATGAATACGTTACCGGGACGCTCAAGATGCCCCACTATATCATGAAATATCCCAAAAACAGGGGCCAGACCTCCGCCTTCATCCGGACGTCGCTGGAGGTGGACTGGATAACCAAAAACATGGCCGATACGGAGCAGGAACCCGAGGAAGTCGCCATTGCCTTTTATCAGGATGCCGCCAAAACGGGCAACGTCCATATCAATATGCTGCGCACGGTGGACGGCGACTGGGCTTCGGTCAGCGATGTGGAAGGGCTGGGCACCGATATTGAAAACGTTGCCTTCGGCGATCTCGACGGCGACGGCCTGAAGGAAATGCTCATCGGCTGGAACATTTACAACAGCCAGGAAAAGCAGCTGCATGTGTATTCGATGCGCAACGATACGCTTACGCCGGTGTCCACGGATAATTTGTATACCGAATGGTTCTTGGGAGATGTGACCTCGTCGGGCAAGGACGATCTGGTGCTCTTCCGCCTGGAAGGGAACAACCGGGTGACGGCGCGGCTTAAAACGCTGCAAGACGGCCGGATGACGGACGGGGGCACGGTGTCGCTGGATGGCTATATCCAGCGGTTCGGCTCTATGAAGATCGGCAAATTGGCGGATGGGGTAAACGGGCTGTATGTCGATGCAACCAGAGACGCAAACACCACCATTACCGAACTCATCTACTGGGATAAACAGCTGTATGCCCCGTTTTACGATCCGGCGTCCAACGCGACCCTCCTGACGGCGCGGACCTCGGGCCTGGCGAGCCGGGACATCGACACGGACGGCCAGGTGGAATATCCCATCTGCACGCGCCTGCCCGGGTACTATGAGACGACAGAACCCCAGGAATACATGTGGCTGACCCAGTGGTACAGCTGGGATTATGCGGCGCAGCAGGTTCAGGCCGAGTTTTACAGCCTGGTCAACACCACGGACGGGTACTATATCCGCCTGGAAGATGCCTGGAAAGATCAGGTAACCGCGACCTACGAGGCTCAAACCCATACGCTGATGGTTTGCACGGCGCCGGACGGCAAGATTGGCGAGCCTTTTCTGGCGGTGCGCGTCACCCGGGATGGGTCGGCCGCACCCGCTTCCGCCAGCATACCCGACGCGGATTTTAAGCCGTGGTATGAGGACGAGGCAACCGGGACGACCTACCGGTTCTGGTACAGTGAGGATAACCCATTCGGGATCAACGATCAGTCTCCGCTGTATATGCTGGGGCTGCTCATATAAGGGATGAAGCGGCCGCCGGTTTCGGCGCCCGCTGGAAGGGGAGCACACGGCATGAAGAGAATTTTGGTCTGTGAGGACGAAACGTCCATCCGGGAATTTGTGGTCATCAATCTGAAGCGCGGCGGTTATGAGGTGATCGAGGCGGGATCCGGCGAAGAAGCCCTTGAGAAGTACGATGCGGAAAAGGGCGCCGTGGACATCGCGCTGCTCGATATCATGCTGCCGGGGATGGACGGCTTTGCGGTGTGCCGCGAGCTGCGGCAGCGCAGCGATACGATGGGCATCATCATGCTCACGGCGCGTACGCAGGAAATGGAGAAGGTCGGCGGTCTGATGATGGGGGCGGACGACTACGTCACCAAACCGTTCAGCCCTTCCGAGCTGGTGGCGCGGGTGGACGCCCTGCACCGCCGGGTTATCACGGCACGCAGCCGCGATGAAGTGAATTATCTCGAGGAGATCGTTTCGGGCGATTTTGTGCTCAACCTGCGCAGCCGGACGCTTAAGAAAAACGGGCAGCCGGTGGAGCTTACACAGGTGGAATTTCAGATTATGGAATATTTTTTCACCAATGCGGGCAAAGCGCTCAGCCGGACCGAAATCCTGACCCGTGTATGGGGCGAGGAATATTTCGGGGAAGAAAAGATCGTGGACGTGAATATCCGCCGTCTGCGCATGAAGATCGAAGAGGATCCTTCCGCCCCCAAATATATTCTCACCGTCTGGGGCATGGGATATAAATGGAACGCCGATGGGGTAGGGGCCGGCTGAGGAGGCCGCTGGTACAGCCTGCCGGCTGAACGCCGGCGGTTCGCACAGAACAGAAACGAGAAAGGGAGGCACGGCGCATGCGCAGGGGTATCACCCGCCGCTGGATGGTCAACGGGTTTGCCGTCATCGTCGGCTTCCTGGTGATTGTCGAAGTGGCCTTTATGGTGGCGGTGCGCACCTACTACTATCAGAACGTGGAAAATGCGCTGATCACCCGCGCCACCGTATACCGCAATGTGCTGGAAAGGCTGCGCACGGAGGATGGCTACCTCGATTTTGAGGGGCAGGGACAGGAGCTTGTTGAGCAGTTTGACAGCAAAGAAATGATGGAGCTGCAGGTGCTGGACAAGAACGGCCGGGTGCTGGCTTCTTCCACCGGCTTTGCCCCCGACAGCACGGAAACGGTCTTTCCGGACTTTCAGAAGGCCCTGTCCAGCCAAACACTCCAGGGCAGCTGGAACGGCCGGGTGAACCGGGAGAATGTGATGGCGGTCACCATGCTGGAAACGGGCGCGGATGGCCAGGTGGCGGGCGGCCTGCGGTATGTGGTTTCCCTTTCCCTGATCGATCGGCAGATTTGGATCCTGGTGGGGGTCATGCTGCTCGTGGGGTTGGTGATTGTCTTTTTTGTTGCGCTGTCCAGCTCGTATTTTATCAGTTCCATCGTCAATCCCGTGACCGAAATCGGCCGTGCGGCCCGGCGGATTGCATTGGGTGAATACGATTTCCGCATCGAAAAGAAATACGACGACGAAATCGGCGAGCTTTGCGATACCCTCAATTACATGGCCGGGGAGATTTCTACGGCGGAGCGGATGAAAAACGATTTTATCTCTTCCGTATCGCACGAGCTGCGCACCCCGCTGACCGCCATCGAGGGGTGGAGCGAAACGCTGCGCCAGGCGGGACCGGAGGATACCGAGCTGACCAGCAAGGGGCTGGAGGTCATCGCCGGCGAGGCGGAACGGCTTTCGGGCATCGTGGAAGAGCTGCTGGATTTTTCCCGCATGCAGAGCGGGCATCTGATGCTGAAATTCGGACGGATGGATGTGGTGGCCGAGCTGGAGGAGGCCGTGTTTCTCTTCCGCGATCGGGCGCAGAAGGATAACATTACGCTGCAGTTTATCGAACCGCCCCCGGTGCAGCCGGTGCTTGGCGATCATGACCGGCTCAAGCAGGTGTTCATCAACGTGCTGGATAATGCCATCAAATATTCCAACCCGGGCGGCAAGATCCGGGTGGAGGTCGCCGACATGGGGGCCCATATCCAGGTGGTGATCAGCGATACCGGCGTGGGGATCTCCAAAGAGGACCTGCCCAATATCAAGGCGAAATTTTATAAGGCGAACAAGACGCGGCCCGGTTCGGGTATCGGCCTGGCCCTTGCCGATGAAATTGTGCAGCGGCATAAGGGCCGCCTGGAAATCGAAAGCGAAGAAGGGGTGGGCACCACGGTCATCATTACGCTGCCCGTCGCGCCCCCTGACGATAAATAACCGGCATGCAATGGTTCTCCGCAAGGAGACAGGAAAGGAAGGAAAGCTCATGGCCGATAAATCCTGCACAGCAAAAAAGACTTCCATCGGCGGGCAGGCGCTCATCGAAGGGATCATGATGCGCGGACCCGAACGCACCTCCATGGCGGTGCGCCATGTTTCGGGCGAAATCGTGTTGGAAAGCTGGCCCACCGCCGGCACCAATAAACCGAAAATCCTGAAGCTGCCCTTTATCCGCGGCATTTTCAATTTTATTGATTCTCTGCGCTACGGCTACAAATGCCTGATGCGTTCGGCCGAGCTCAGCGGCTTGGAGGACGAGGAGGAGGAACCAAAGAAAAAGCCGAAAAGCAGCGTGGCCGAACCGGCCATGACGGCGATGGCGGCTTCTGCCGCGTCGGAGGCGGGGGCGCCGATCGCCTGCACGGAGCCGGCAGCGGAAGCGGATACGGCGGCCGCCTGCACGGAGGCGGAGCCGGCAGCCGTTCCGGCAGCCGCCCCCCGTCCCGAAAAGGCGAAGAAGGAGGAGAACAAGGGCGAACAGGCGTTCATGACCTTCCTGATGGTGCTCAGCAGCGTGCTCGGCGTGGCGCTGGCCATCGTGCTGTTTATGTGGCTGCCGGCCTTTCTGTTTAATCTGCTGGTCGGGGCGGTGCCCGCCCTGGATCACAATGTATACCGCGGCATCTTTGAAGGGGTGTTCCGCATTGCCCTGTTCATCGGGTATATGCTGCTGGTGTCCATGATGAAGGATATCCGGCGGGTTTTCATGTATCATGGGGCCGAACATAAAACGATTTTCTGTTACGAATCGGGTGAGGAGCTGACGGTGGAGAATGTGCGGCGGCAGCGGCGGTTTCATCCCCGCTGCGGCACCTCCTTCATGATTCTGATGCTGCTTATCGGGGTGGTGGTTTCCATTTTGATCCCGAGTCATGGTTCGCTCGTGCGCACGGGGATCAAGCTGCTGACCATTCCGCTGGTGGTGGGCATCGGGTATGAGCTCATCAAGCTGGCGGGGCGCACCACCAACTGGTTCACCCGGGCGATTTCCGCCCCCGGCCTGTGGATTCAGCGCATCACCACCAAAGAACCGGACGACAGCATGATTGAATGCGCCATCGCGGCTCTGAAAGAGGTAATTCCCGCCGATCCGGAGGCGGATAACTGGTAAAAAGCCGCCGGAACCGGCGGTACGGAAATGGACGGTTGCCTATGACCTATGCACAGGTATATGCGGGCGTCGTGCAGCAGCTCGAGAAGGCGGGGTGTGACAGTCCCGCCTTCGATGCTGTCTGCCTGCTGGAAGATATCGGCGGCCTGCCGCGGGGCGGCTTCCCGCGGGGGGACGAGCGGCCGATGCCCCCCGACAAGGAGGCGGCCGTGCGCGGCGCGGCCCGGCAGCGGGCGCAGGGACGGCCGCTGCAGTATATTCTGGGGGAATGGGAATTCCTGACCCTGCGCCTGCGGGTGGGGGAAGGGGTGCTGATTCCGCGCCCCGACACCGAACTGCTGTGCGAGGCGGCGGCCGAACGGCTGGCCCGGGTACCGGGGGAGCCGCCGCACGTGCTGGATTTGTGCGCGGGCACCGGCTGCGTCGGCCTGGGGGTATGCAGCCTTTTCCCCGGGGCGCAGGTCACGGCGGTCGAGCTGTCCGAACAGGCGTTTGCTTATCTGCAGGAGAATATCCGCCGCTATCCCGCGTATGCCGTCCGCCCGGTGCGGGCGGACGTGCTGCGCGACGCCGCGCGGTTCGACGGTCCCTATCAGGCGATACTGTCCAATCCGCCGTATATTCCGTCGGCCGATTTGCCCACCCTTATGCGGGAGGTGCAGCACGAACCGCGCATGGCTCTGGACGGCGGGGAAGGCGAGGGCGTTGCGTTCTACCGCGCCATTGCCCGCGATTGGACGGGCAAGCTGTGTCCCGGCGGCTTCTGCGCGGTGGAGGTTGGCATTGGCCAGGCGGCGCGGGTGGCCGCCCTGTTGGAAGAGGCGGGGCTTTGCTCTTTGGAAATTCTGCGGGATATGGGGGGCATCGACCGGGTGGTCGTCGGGTGGAAGCCTCCCGAAAAATAATTTAGAACATTCGTTCGATTTTTTGTGAAAACGGTTGCTTTTTCATTGGGGAACCGCTATAATGAAAACAACGGGCGCCGGGAGCGCCGCACAACACGGGAATCGAGGAAGGACGGGAAATATATGGCGGACGCGAAGAAAAAGGCGTCGGAAAAGGCCGGAAGCAGGGCCTCCGAGATCAGCAGCGAGAGGAAAAAGGCGCTGGAGGCGGCACTGCAGCAGATTGAGAAGAATTACGGCAAGGGCGCGGTAATGCGCCTTGGCGAGAATGTCGGCATGCAGGTGGACAGCATTCCGACCGGTTCGATGGCGCTGGACGCGGCGCTGGGCATCGGCGGCCTGCCCCGCGGCCGCATCGTGGAGGTGTACGGCCCCGAGGCGTCGGGTAAAACGACCCTCGCCCTGCACGCCGTGGCAGAGGCGCAGAAAAAGGGGGGCGAGGCGGCCTTTATCGACGTGGAGCATGCGCTCGATCCGGTGTATGCCCGCGCGCTCGGTGTGGATGTGGACGCGCTGCTCGTGTCGCAGCCGGACACGGGGGAGCAGGCGCTGGAAATCGCCGAGGCGCTCATCCGTTCGGGCGCCATTGACATCGTGGTGGTAGACTCGGTGGCGGCGCTGGTGCCCCGGGCGGAAATCGAAGGCGAAATGGGCGACAGCCATGTCGGCCTGCAGGCGCGCCTGATGTCGCAGGCCATGCGCAAGCTCGCCGGCGCGGTGTCCAAGTCCAACTGCATTGCCCTGTTCATCAACCAGCTGCGCTTGAAGGTGGGGGTTGTGTACGGCAACCCCGAGGTGACCGCGGGCGGCAACGCGCTGAAATATTACGCGTCGGTGCGCCTGGACGTGCGGCGTACCGAGACGCTCAAGGCGGGTTCCGAAGCCATCGGCTCCCACACCCGGGTGAAAATTGTCAAGAACAAGGTGGCCCCGCCCTTCAAAGAGGTGGAGTTTGATATCATGTACGGCCAGGGCATCTCCCACGAAGGCGAGCTGCTCGATCTGGCGGTCAAGCTGGATATTATCATGAAATCCGGTTCGTGGTTCTCCTATAAGGAGGAGCGCATCGGCCAGGGCCGCGACAACGCCAAGGAGTATTTGAAGAGCCATCCCGAGGTGGCGCAGGAAATCGAGGAACAGGTGCGCGCCAATATGGATAAGCTCAACCCCTCGCCCCGTGCCAAGGCGGCGAAGGCACCGGTGGAGATTCCGATTGCAGCGGCCGCGAACATCACGGCCCCGGCCGCCAAGGCGCAGATCGACATCGTCGTGGACGACTGATGAAAACCGTAAAGGGAGACCCGGCGGGTCTCCCTTCAGGCTGTCGAAAAAGTCCATTCCTAAAAAAATACACATAAAGTTTTCGCCCGCCTTTTTCAAAAGGCGGTGGGGTCGAGGGGCAAAGCCCCTGTCGTCCTCCGCAGAGGACGAAATTTTTCCCTTCAAAGAGCGCAGGAGGGGCGTAAAACGTCCCACTGGGACGTTTTACGGCGGGGAACCCTCGCCGGGGGTTCCCCGATGCGACGCATAAGAATTCTGCATTTGTGCATATTGCTATTCGCTAGAAGGTTTTTTGACACTCTGAAGGGAGACCCGGCGGGTCTCCCTTTTCCTATGGAAAGGGATCAACACATGGAAATCACCGAAATCCGCAAGCGGCGGGGCCGCCAGTATCAGCTGTATCTCGATGGGGAGGAAGCCGTGACGGTGGACGCTGCAACTTTTGACGAATCCCCCTATCGGGCAGGCAGCACACTGACGGATGAGGCGCTCCGTGCGCTGCTGCAGGCGTCGGAGGAGCGGCGCGCGCGGGAGAAGGCGCTGTATCTCCTCTCGCGGCGGGATCATGCCCGGGGGGAGCTGGAGAAAAAGCTGCGCACCGCCGCGGGGGCGCAGATCGCCGCCGACACCGCTGCCCGCATGGAGGCGCTTGGCCTTGTGGACGACGCGGCCTATGCCGCCCGGCTGGCCCGCGATCTGGCGGCGCGCAAATGCTTTCCGCGGCGCCGCGTGATACAGGAACTGACCGCCAAGGGCATCGACCGGGAAACCGCCGAGGAGGCGGCCGACGCCGCCATGGAGGAGCTGGGCGCCGACGACCGGCAGCAGGCACTTGCACTGCTGCGCAAAAAATACTATAATAGGCTTCTGGACGACGACGCGCGCCGGAAAACGGCGGCGGCGCTGGCCCGTTACGGCTTTTCCGCTGATGCGGTCCGTTATGCCATGGAGCAGGCGGCCGATTGGCGGGAAGAGAACATGACAGAATGATGAGGTGCGCTATGTCGCTTCGAGTGGGAATGGTGTCGCTCGGCTGCCCCAAGAACCAGATGGACGCCGAACTGATGCTGGCCAGACTGCAGAACGCGGGCTTTGAGCTGGTCGCGGAGAGCGGGTTGGCCGATGTGGTGATTGTCAACACCTGCGGTTTTATCGAGGACGCCAAAAAAGAGTCCATCGAGAATATCCTGGAATTCGCCCAGCTGAAAAAGGAAGGGCGTATTCAGAAAATTCTGGTCACCGGCTGCCTGGCCGAGCGGTATCAGGACGAGCTGGTCCGCGAACTGCCCGAGTGCGACGGCGTACTGGGCCTCGGGGCGAACGCCGACATCGTCGAGGCGGTGCGCGCTGTGGCGAAGGGGGATAAGGTGGTCCGGTTTCCGAACAAGGCCTGCTGGCAGCTGGAGGGCGACCGGCTGCAGACCACGCCGGATTTCTTTGCCTATCTGCGCATCGGCGACGGGTGCGACAACTGCTGCACCTACTGTGCCATTCCCTCCATCCGCGGCCGGCTGCGCAGCCGCCCGATGGAGGCGCTGATTGCCGAGGCGGAGAAGCTCGCCGCCGCCGGCGTGAAGGAGCTGGTCCTCGTTGCGCAGGACACCACCCTGTACGGCGTGGATCTGTACGGCGAGGCGCGTCTGCCCGCCCTGCTGCGCCGGCTGTGCGCCATCGACGGCCTGCGCTGGATCCGGTTGCTGTACTGCTATCCGGAACATATCACCGATGAGCTGCTGGAGGTCATGGCGCAGGAGCCGAAGGTGGCCAAATACATGGATATCCCGCTGCAGCATGTCAACGGCGAGGTGCTCGCGGCGATGAACCGGCCGGGTGACAACGCGTCGCTGCGCGCCCTGCTGGCCCATATCCGCGAGAAGGTGCCGGGCATCACGCTGCGCACCACCGTGATGGTGGGCTTTCCCGGCGAGGGAGAAGAGGCGTTCGAGGAGCTGTGCACCTTTATCCGCGACATGCGCTTTGAGCGGCTGGGCTGCTTCGCGTTTTCGCCCGAAGAGGGGACGGTGGCGGCAACCCTGCCCGGCCAGATCGAGCAGAGGGAAAAGGAGCGCCGCCGCGACATCGTCATGGAGGAGCAGGCCCGCATCGCCTTTGCGTATAACGAGGCGCAGATCGGCAGCACGATCCCCGTGCTGGTGGAAAGCTACGACCGGTATGCGGAATGCTGGTTCGGCCGCAGCGAGGCGGACGCCCCCGACATCGACAGCAAGGTGTTTTTCTCCTGCCCGCGCGGCGCTGTGCGGCCGGGTAAGCTGATACAGGTCAAGATTACGGAGGCCCTGGACTGGGATCTGATGGGAGAGTATGTGGATGAATCTGCCCAATAAGCTGACGGTGCTGCGCATCGTCATGACGCCGGTTTTCCTGCTGCTGCTCCTGCTGGATTTCCCCTTTCACAATCTGGCGGCCGGGCTGGTGTTCGGCGCGGCGGCCCTGACCGACATGATCGACGGCAAAATTGCCCGCGGCCGCGGCCTTATCACCAATCTCGGCAAGTTTCTCGACCCGCTGGCGGATAAAATGCTGACCACGGCGGCCTTCCTCGGCTTTCTGGCGGAGGGCTGGCTGGACGTGTGGGCGGTCATGATCGTGCTCACGCGGGAATTCATGGTCACCTCGGTGCGGCTGGTCGCGGCCAAGGACGGCACCGTCATCGCCGCCAGCTTCGCCGGCAAGACCAAGACGGTGGCGCAGTTCATCGCCATTCTGTACATGATTGCGGGCCTGGAATTCGTCAGCTGGCAGGATACACTGCTGGCGGGTGCCGGGGTGCCGGACTGGGTGTACCAGGCGGTGCCGCTGGTGGGCCGGGTGCTCATCTGGGTGTCGGTGGTGCTCACGGTGATTTCGGGACTGCAGTATCTCTGGGCTTACCGGCATTATTTCGCCGAAGGAAAATAAAGGTGGATTTTTTCGGCATTTGGTAATATAATGAAAAAAGATTCGATACAGGCGTTTACCGGGAGGAGTACCTGCGCGTACGGCGCCCCAGAGAGAAAGCGCCGCGGCAATGCCGCGGGTGGAAGCGCTTTCGGCAGTCCGGCACAGGGAATGCACCCGTCAGCCCGAAGGGACAAACGCGGCGGTCCGCCGCCCGGAGTATCCCGTCGCGGAAGCCCCCGTTACCGGGCCTATGAGGGACGGCCGCCCAGGCGCCGTCCGAATAAGGAGTGGAACCGCGCATTTGTCGCCTCCGTATCGCCCGGCCCGCCGCGGTCCGGGCGGGACGGGGGCTTTTTTGCTGGAAAGGAGGAGACGCGAGCGTGTTTGAACGCATGCGGGAGGATATCGCGGTCATTCGCGAACGGGACCCGGCCGCCCGTTCCTCACTGGAAGTGATGCTGCTTTACAACGGGTATAAGGCCATCCGCGCCCATCGCAAGGCCAACTGGTTGTACCGGCACAATTTGAAGTTTCTCGCCCGCTGGGTGTCGCAGCGGTGCGTGCGCCGCACCAATATCGAAATCCACCCGGCCGCGCAGATCGGCCGCCGGCTTTTCATCGACCACGGCACCGGTGTGGTCATCGGCGAAACCACCGTCATCGGGGACGACTGCACCATCTATCAGGGAGTAACGCTCGGCGGAACGGGAAAGGATAAGGGCAAACGTCACCCGACGCTGGGCAACAACGTGATGGTGGGGTCCGGGGCCAAGGTGCTCGGCCCCATCCAAATCGGCGACAACGTGCGCATCGCGGCGGGGGCCGTGGTGCTCAATGAAATCCCGGATAACTGCACGGCCGTGGGCGTGCCCGCGCGGGTGGTGCGCCGTAACGGCGCCAAAATCGTGGAGCTCGATCAGGTGCATATCCCTGACCCGGTGGCGCAGGAGATCTGCCGCCTCGAGCACCGTATACACCTGCTGGAAAAGCAGCTGGGCCTGGAAGATCCCACCCCGCCGACCCAAATTTCAATAGAAACGGAGAACCGACAGCCATGAAGATTTACAACACCCTTACCCGCCGCAAGGAAGAGCTCGTGCCGCTGGAGCCGGGCGTGGTGCGCATCTACGCGTGCGGCCCCACCGTGTACAACTATATCCATATCGGCAACGCGCGCCCGCTGTGCGTGTTCGACGTGCTGCGCCGGTACCTGGAATGGCGCGGGTACACGGTGAAGTTCGTGCAGAACTTCACCGACATCGACGATAAAATCATCCGCCGCGCCAATGAGGAGGGCGTCGGGTACCAGGAGATCGCCCAGCGGTACATTGCGGAATTCTGGGTTGACGCGAAGGGGCTCGGTGTGCGGGAGGCGACCATCCATCCTAAGGCCACCGAGAACATCGACGAAATCCTCGCCATCATCGAAAAGCTGGTGGAGAGCGGCCACGCCTACCGCACGGAAAACGGCGACGTGTATTTCCGCACCCATACCTTCGGCGAATACGGCAAGCTGTCTCACCAGCCGCTGGACGATCTGGAGGCGGGGGCCCGCATCGCCGTGGAGGAGCAGAAGGAAGCGCCGATGGATTTCGCCCTGTGGAAGGCGGCCAAGCCGGGCGAGCCTTCCTGGCCCTCTCCCTTCAGCGACGGCCGCCCCGGCTGGCACATCGAATGCTCGGCCATGGCGCGGCGGTATTTGGGCGAAACCATCGATATCCACTGCGGCGGGCAGGATCTGATCTTCCCCCACCACGAAAACGAAATTGCCCAGAGCGAATGCTGCAACGGGGTGCCCTTCGCCCGGTACTGGATGCACAACGGGTATATCAACGTGGACAACAAGAAGATGTCCAAGTCGCTGGGCAACTTCTTCACCGTGCGGGACGTGGCGGCGCAATACGGCTATGAGCCGATCCGGTTTTTCCTCATCGCTTCCTCCTACCGCAGCCCCATCAACTACAATACCGAGATTATCGAGCAGGCGAAGGCTTCCCTTGACCGGCTGTACAACTGCAAGAGCGCCCTGGCCTTTGCGCTGCAGAATGCGGCGGAAGGGGGCGAGGCCGACCCCGCCTTTGCGGCGGCGCTGGAGGCACGGCGCGGACAGTTCATCGACGCCATGGAGGACGATCTCAATACGGCGGACGCCATCGCCGCGCTGTTCGAGCTGGTGCGCGACATCAATGTGCGTCTGAACGCCCGGCCCACCCGCGGCGAGCTGACCGCGGCGCAGGCGCTGTTCGACGAGCTGACCGGCGTGCTCGGCCTGCTCTATGCACGGGAAGAGGAGACGGCCGACGAGGAGATCGAGCAGCTCATCGCGGCGCGCACCGCCGCCCGGCAGGCGAAAAACTGGGCCGAGGCGGACCGGATCCGGGACGAACTCAAAGCGAGGAATATCGTGATCGAGGATACGCCGCAGGGTGTCAAATGGCACCGCGCCTGAGACGCCGGCGGACAGAAAGGGAGGAATGACATGCACAGAGGCATCATCAGCGTGACCCTGAGTCCGTCGATCGACGTGACGCTTTGGCTGGACGGCCTGCGCACTGACGAGGCGAACCGGGTGCTCGACGAAACGCGCGGCGTAGGAGGCAAGGGGATCAACGTCTCCCGCGTGGTGCAGTCCTTTGGGTTGGACAACCTGTGCCTGGCGGTGGCCGGCCGGGACAATTACAGCGAATTCTGCCACTACCTGGAGGAAGACGGCCTGCGGTACGAGCTGCTGCAGGTGGACGGGGTGGTCCGGGAAAACCTGACGCTGCGTTTCGGCGAGGAAACCCTCAAGGTTAACCGCAAAGGCCTGTCTCTATCCACCATGTTTATCGGCGCGCTGATGGCCCTGATCCAGTCCCGCATGCACCCGGGCGACATCGTGGTATTCGGCGGCAGCCTGCCCGAGAATATCACGGTGCAGGATTACGCCGAGCTGATTCTGGCGGTCAAAAAGGCCGGGGCGCTCGTGGCGGTGGACACCGACCTGTTTTCCCTGGAGCATTACCGCCGCATTTCTCCCTGGCTGATAAAGCCCAATATCCACGAACTGCGGCATATTGTAGCCATGCCGGGCGAGACAGCGGCTGACGCGGTGGAGGCCGCAAAGCGCCTGGTTGAAGCGGGAGTGGAAAACGCGCTCGTCTCGTTGGGCGGCGACGGCCTTGTGTGCGTCGACGCGCAGGGCGGCATTGTGCGCGCACAGGTGCCCCAGGTGGAGGTCAAATCCACCGTCGGAGCCGGGGATAGCGCACTGGCAGGGTTTATCGTCGGGTATGTCCGCGGCGCCGAGCGGGAGGAGTGCTGCCGTCTGGCGGCGGCCTGCGGCACGGCAAGTGCCATGAAAGACGGCAGCGCCGTCGCCGATAAGGAAACAGCCCACGCCCTGCTCGATCAGATACGCGTGGAGAGGATAAAGGCGTAACGCCTGCAATACATACGAGGAGATGAAAGCCATGCGCATTACCCGCTTTGCTAAGGCGATTGTTTATGAATGTTTCACGGCGCTTCTCATTGTGCTGTCCTTTGTGCTCCAGAACGGGCTGCAGAACCCGGAGCAGATGGAAATAGCCTACAGCCGGAGCAATTGGTTTTTGTTTATCACGGCCGCCGTATTGCTGGGCGTCGGGGTATACTCGCTGATGTCCTATACGAGCCGCCACCGGGAACATATTCTCGACTCGGTGTTTTTCATCGTGATCGGGGTATTCTATATGGTGGCGGCCATGATCGTGTTTCTGACATACGGCGGTTTGGAAGGAACCTTTACCCAGAGCGGCTACACGGCAGCGAATATCAATCTCGTGCTGCTCAGCGCGCTGCCGGCGCCCTTCCTTGTGCGCACCATCGTGCTGGTGTTTTCCACCCGGGAGAAAAGCGTGGCCCGGCGCACCGTCGTGCAGATCGTCTGCGGCCTGCTGGCGGCCGCGCTTGTGGCACTGATTCTGACGGGCCGCTATATGCATATGCTGACCTATGTGGAGCCGGCGGAGTCTCAGGGGATAGATGCGTACGATACCGATCCGTATGCCGACGCGTACGATTTTACGTGAGCCCCCGCCAAAGAGCAAAGGCGGACGCCGGATAAAAACCGAGTCCCTGACGCAGTCTGGGCAGGGCATGCGCGGTGGCCATCGCGAAACATGCGCGGGGGGAGCCTCCGGGACCGGCAGCGGTGTGCAGAACGCGAGGATAAGGCCGCGGCGGTAACCCATTCCATGCTGCCCGGGCGCACCAGGCTTGAATAAACGGACGGAACGGAGGATGGCGATGTATGATGTGGCGGTGATTGGCGGCGGCCCGGCCGGGCTGTCGGCGGCGGTCAATGCCGCCGCGCGCGGGGCCTCCTGCGCCGTGCTGACCAATGACCGGCGGGGCAATCCGCTCTACCGTGCGCAGCAGGTGGACAATTATCCCGGCCTGCGGGGACAGACGGGCGCGGCCATCCTGGATACGATGCACCGGGAGGCGGAAGAGGCCGGCACCGTATTTATGACGGGCCGTGTCGTGTCGCTGCTGCCCCTTGGAGACCGGTTTATGGCGGGTCTGGGCAGCACAGTGGTGGAGGCCCGGCGGGTTGTCCTGGCAGTCGGCGCCCTGACGGGCGCAGCCCTGCCGGGAGAGGAGGCCTTTGTGGGGCGGGGCGTCAGCTACTGCGCGACCTGCGACGGCATGCTGTACCGGGGCAAACGGGCGGTGGTGACGGGCAATGCGGCCGATTTGGCGGAGGAAGCCAATTTCCTGCAGGGTATCGGCGTACAGGTGACGGTGGTCACGCGCACCCCGCTTGCCGGATTGGCGGAAGGCATTGCGGACCGAACGGGACGCCGCTTTGCCGTGCAGGGCGGCGAAACGCTGGAGGGATTTGTGGCGGATGACACGCTGCTTCCCTGCGATGTGATCTTTATCCTGCGGGAGGTCATGGCGCCCGATGCGCTCGTCCCCGGTCTGGAACTCGACGGGCGGTTTGTGCGGGTAAACCGGCAGATGGAAACCAATATCCCCGGCCTGTACGCGGCCGGTGACTGCACGGGCAAGCCGCTGCAGATTGCCAAGGCGGTGGGCGAGGGGCTGATCGCCGCGCAGGAGGCCTGCCGGTCGATCGAGAATACCAAATAAACGGAAGGAAAAGGAGTGTTGTGTGATGGCAGTGCAGCATTTTGACAACGACGGGTTTGAAAAGGCGCTGGCAGACGGCGGCGTGGTGATGGTGGACTTCTTCGCCACCTGGTGCATGCCCTGCAAGATGGTGGCGCCGGTGATCGACAAGATCGCGGAAAAGTATGACGGCCGAGCGACGGTCGGCAAGGTGGACATCGACGAAGAGTCGGATCTGGCCGCCGCCTATCGTGTGCAGAGCGTGCCGAGCATTTTATTTTTCAAGAACGGGCAGCTGGTTTCCACTCTGGTGGGGGCGCGGCCCTATGACACCTTGGCGGCGGAGCTGGACAAGCTTGTGTGAGGCGGCCGCCGCGGATAGGAAAAAAGCCTGCAGATGCTGCCTATGCAGCGCCTGCAGACTTCGGATTGTGAAGAGCGGGAGTGCACACATATGGCTCCCGCTCTCTATTTATTTCAGGAAACGCCGGATAGCGGACAGTTTGCCGTCGTAGGGGGGATAGCGCAGCGTCAAATCGACGGAGGTGGACTTATTCACCACGCTCTTGTAATGGGTAAAGGTATCAAAGCCGAACTTCCCATGATAGCAGCCCATTCCGCTGTCCCCCACGCCGCCGAAGGGCATCTTGTGGGTGACGAGATGCATGATCGTATCGTTGACGCAGCCGCCGCCGAAGGAAAGGCCGTTCAGCAGCCGGCGGACCGTATCCGCATCCTCGGAGAATACATACAGGGCGAGCGGATGGGGCCGCTCACGCACGAACTGCATGGCTTCGTCCAGCGTGTCGTAGGCGATGACGGGCAGGAGCGGTCCGAAGATCTCTTCCTGCATAATGGGGGACTGCGCCGTCACCTCATCCAGCACGGTGGGGGCGATTCGCCGTGTTGCGGCGTCGCATTCGCCGCCAAGGGCGATGTGTTCGCCTGCCATCAGGCCCATCAGCCGCTCAAAATGCTTGGTGTTGACGATACAGGGATAATCTTCTCTTTCCAGCGGGTGCCGTCCCCACAGAAAGGACAGCTGCTGCTGCATTTGCTGCAGCAGGGCATTTTTTACCCGGCGATCCACCAGCACATAATCGGGGGCGACACAGGTCTGGCCCGCATTAATGGTCTTTCCCCAGAGGATACGGCGGGCGGCCAGGCGCAGATTGGCGCTGTCGTCCACGATGACGGGGCTTTTTCCGCCGAGTTCGAGCGCCACCGGTGTCAGATGACGGGAAGCGGCCTCCATGACCACCTTACCCACCGCCACGCTGCCGGTGAAAAAGATAAAATCCCATTTTTCTTCGAGCAGGGCGGCGTTTTCCTGCCGTCCGCCTTCGACCACTGCCACGTAGGCAGGCGGAAAGACGTCCTGCAGCAGGGCGGCGATGGCCGCCGAAGTGGCCGGGGCATAGGCGGAGGGCTTCACCACGGCGCAGTTGCCCGCGGCCAGAGCGGCGATCAGGGGATTGAGGGTGAGCTGCACCGGATAGTTCCAGGGGGACAGAATCAGCGCCGTACCGTACGGCTCGGGCAGCATATGGCCCGAGGCCGGGAAATGCAGCATAGGCAGGCGTATGCTTCGCGGGCGGGACCAGCGTTCCACGTGCTTTATCGCATAGCGAAGCTCATCGTATACCAGTCCGAGTTCGGTCATGTACGCCTCACCCGATGACTTGTTCAGATCTTTCTTAAGCGCGGCGAGCAGAGCCGGTTCATGGGTATGCAGGCCGGCCTGCAGCCGGGAGAGCATTTCCACGCGAAAGGCGGGCTTGCGCGTGCGGCCGGCGGCAAAAAATTGGCGCTGCGCGGCATTCAGTTCGGTGACAGTCATATGCATGGTCTCCTTTCGTGTTGCTCTTGTTTAGTATAGCACAGGTTTGTCCCTCCGAATAGGGGGTATGCGGCAAAATTCTCTTTCCTTCTTGGGAAAAACATGGTACTGTATAAGAAACAGGGAAAGGGGCGAGACGATGGCCGCCAATTCACGAAAAAGCTGGGGCCTCGCTGCGGCGGGCGCGATGCTGACCGGCGCGTATTATCTGTACAGAGAAAATACGGCGGTTGATGTGGAACCGATACCGGTGGTCCTGAAAAATCTGCCGCCCGCCTTCAACGGCATGAAGATCGCGGTGGTATCCGACGTGCATCTGCCCCGCTGCCATCTGTCCCCGGAAAAGCTGGCGCATTTGGTGGAGCTGCAGCGGCCGGACGCCATCTTCCTGCCCGGGGATCTGACCAACAGCTACGACGATCTGGATACCCGCGGCCTGGGCGAGCTGGCCGGACGGCTGGCTGCCATTGCGCCCTGCGCCGCCGTGCCGGGCAATCACGAGTGGCGCCACGGCCGGATACGGGATTACGTCCGTATATTGTCCCGTGCGGGGGTACGGGTATTGCTCGATCGGGCGACCACGCTGGAGCGCGAAGGACAAGCCGTCACCGTCTACGGTGTGGGCCGCCGGCGGCCGGCCGCCATGCCGGAGGACAGGCCCCGTCCGATTCTGGCCATCGCTCACCGGCCGGAACGGCTTCCCTATTATGCTAAGGCCCATTGGGATCTGGTGGTATGCGGCCACGCCCACGGCGGCCAGGTGCGCATCGGGAAACAGGGACTGTTCGCACCGGAGCAGGGGCTGCTGCCGCGGTATGTCAGCGGCCTGTACCGGCAGGGGGAAACCCAGATGGTCGTCAGCCGGGGCCTGGGAAACAGCTCGTTTCCCCTGCGGTTTGGGAACCGGCTGCATCTGCCCATACTGATTTTGGCCGGGGCTTGACCGGCCGTGAGGAATACGAGGAGGGAATGGGATGTCTGAAAACAAGGAAATTCGTTGTCCCCAGTGCGCCACGCTGTATGCGGCGCAGGAGGGCCGCTGCCCGCACTGCGGGCTGCCGACAGACGCTGCGGCGCGGCAGGAGTATATTGAACAGCTGCTGCAGCATAAGGAAGAGGGAAAACCCGCCATTCTGACCGATCCGGCTTCCGCGGCGTTTGAGAGAACACACGGTGCGGCGGACAGGCCGGCAGCCGGCACGGCGGTGACAATTCTCCCGCCGTCGTCCTATAGCCCGGGGGCTCCGGTTCATCAGGTAAAATGGGAGAGCGTACCGCTCGGCGAGCCGACCGCTGCGGCGGCACAGCCGCAAAGCCCGCTGCGGCGTTTTCTGAAGGAACATAAGGCGCCGCTGCTTCTGACGGCCGGGGCGGTGGTGCTGCTGTTGGCGGTGGTGCTGACTCTCGTGGGGCTGTATAATGCGCGCCTGGGCTACCGTGCCTCCCCCGAACGGCTGGTGGCCGGCATGCAGCGGGCCATTAATAACCAGGATATGGCCGCGTATCTGGAGCTGATTATGCCGCAGGGGATCGAGGTGGAGGACTATATCAGCAATACAGCAGTTTATGACTTCGCTCTGCCTGAGATGCGCCTGGAAATCGTGGACGTGCTCAGCGGGAAAAACGGCCGCTACGCCATTGCCGTGGTGGAGGCTTTTGAGCTGGGAGACGCGGAAGACGTCCAGTCGCAGCAGATCATGCTTTCAATGGTTAAGCAGGACGGCCGCTGGTACTGCGATACCAACGCGATGTATTCCCTTTTATATGGCATGGGGCGAGACGTCATTTATGAATGACAATTTTTTAACGAGAAAAGGCTGGTTTTTGTAAAGCATACTGATTTGGTATGTTTTTAGGCGAAAGGGCTTTATTTTCATTAAAAACATGGTATACTATACTCGTAGCCTGAAAGGGAGAATTTCACCCAGGCGGATTTTGGCAAGAAAGGAATGCGTATACCCATGGGTAGAAAAATAACGGATAAAGTGACGTGGGTCGGCAAGATTGACTGGGAACTGAAAAAATTTCATGGGGACGAATATTCCACCCACAACGGTTCGTCCTACAATTCCTATCTCATCCGCGACGGCAAGACCGTGCTGATGGACACCGTGTGGAGTCCGTATGATAAGGAGTTTGTGGCAAACCTCAAAAAAGAGGTGGATCTGCACGAGATCGACGCCATCATCGTCAATCACGGCGAGGTGGATCACAGCGGGTCGCTGCCGCTGCTGATGAAGGAGATCCCGGACACGCCGATTTACTGCACGGCCAACGGCATCAAATCGCTGACCGGCCAGTATCACCAGGACTGGAATTTTGTCACGGTCAAAACGGGGGATACGTTGGAGCTTGGTTCCACCACGCTGACCTTTATCGAGGCGCCGATGCTGCATTGGCCGGACACCATGTTCACCTATATGAGCGGGGATAATATCCTGTTCAGCAACGACGGCTTCGGCCAGCATTACGCGAGTGAAAACATGTACAACGATCTGGTGGATCAAGGTGAGCTGTACACCGAAGCGCTCAAGTATTATGCCAACATTCTCTGCCCGTTCAGCATGATGGTGACCCGCAAGATCAAGGAGATTCTGGCGCTCAACCTGCCGCTCGATATGATTTGCCCGAGCCACGGCATCATCTGGCGGGACAACCCGCTGCAGATCGTGGAGCAGTACCAGGTCTGGGCGGACAATTACCAGGAGAACCAGGTATCCATCGTGTACGACACGATGTGGAACGCTACGCGGCATATGGCCGAGGCGATTGCCGCGGGTATCCGGGAAGCGGATCCGTCTGTGACGGTCAAGCTGTTCAATGCCGCCAAAACGGATAAGACGGATATCATCGCGCAGGTGTTCCGCTCCAAGGCGGTGGTGCTGGGCTCCCCCACGGTGAACAACGGCTATCTGTATGCTGTCGCGGGGATCCTGGAACTGATAAAGGGCGCGAAATTCAAAAACAAGAAGGCGGCTGCCTTCGGCAGCTACGGCTGGTCGGGCGAGGCGGTCAAGCTGCTGAGCGAGGAACTGGCGAACGCCGGATTCACGGTGGTGGCGGACGGCAAGCGCTCCACCTGGGAGCCGGACGCGGCTATGCTGGAAGAGTACACGGCGTATGGCCGGGAATTGGGCAACGCGTTCCGTGCATAGGGGAAGACAAGAAAACAGAAATCCGGCTCTCATCAGGAGAGCCGGATTTCTGTGCAGAGCGTCAAAAAAAGTATCGGAAGGAAGGGGAGGTGTGGAGGGGGAACCATCAGGGTTCCCCACTCCGCGTCGAGCGAAGCGGATCAAAGCCGCCTTTAGGCGGCCGAAAGTGGAGAAAATCCTCCGGTTTTCTCCACTTTCGATTTCAGCTTGTCAAAGAAGTGTCGCATGCGAGACTTCTTTGACAAGCTGAGGGCCCTGCAAGGAAATCCTTGCAGGGCCCTTTGGCCATTCGCTTTGCCTCGGGTTTTGCTGATGGGCTTTGCCCAAAAACAACAACCGTGCGGCTTATTTCTTCGCCTTGATGGCCGCCTGTGCAGAAAGGAAAAAACAATGGGGTTTTTTATGAAATCGCTGTTACTCTCATTCTCTTTCCTATGTAATGAGGAAATCTGCTCGATTTCCTCTAACCTGATAATTGCCCGTCCCTTTCTACCATCAGCAGTAAATGTCGCCTTGGCATCAACCGTTCCGTGTAAATGAATATACCAGTCAAAGGTCTTATCCGTTGTCGGCGTTACTCTATACACGAATTGATTGATAACCTCCCTGCTAATCTTTGTGCCGCTGAAATCAATCAGCGTATTCAGCGTCTTAATAATCTCGTCAAGCTCTAAACCTCTTGTCGGCTGTTTATCAGTATCCGCAGATTTTAACTTGTCCTGAAGCTGCTGAATTTCTGTATCAATCGGCACACGCATATTTTGATATTCTTCTTTTGACAATTCTCCGTCCGCCCGCATCGCAATGAGATTTGTCAACCGGGTCTGCGCTTTATCCAATTTTGTCTGCAGAGCAATCGCATCAGAATAGTTGTTGCTCCCTCTGTCCTCTTTATAATACCTCTTAATAAGGTCTATTGCAATAAGGACTGATTGTTTTCGGCTCCGCCATAAATGTTCTAACAGCTCTTTCGCCATAAAGTCGAGTTTCCAGTCTGTTATCATTTTTATATCGCAGTAGCCATCCGTATCAAGACCAAGTTCAGCTCTTTTCCTTTTTGTACCATTATTAAGCTGATTATAGCACTGATAACCATACGAAGTCCCTCCGTCTTTCTTAGTGTGCCACCGATTTTTACGGAAAGACGAGCCGCAGGAACATCTTAATTTGTTGACCCAAATATCTTTTGAGTCCCGCTTGCTGTGGGTTGTTTTTTCTGTGGATACCAGAGAAGGCTTCATTCTGCTCATTCGTATCTGCTGTGCCTTATCCCAAACCTCTTGTGAAACAATAGCAGGGAAATCTCCCTCTACATATTCATAAGTAGACATATCCAAGTTGTTGATGCGCTTTTGCTCCAAGAAGTTATTGCTTCTGGATTTATTGTAACACTTCGTACCTGTGTATGTGGCATTACGGATAGCCCGCATTATATTAGATACACTCCATTTCACAAGCCCTGATGCAGTTTTCCTTTTTCTTTCCGTCAGTATCTTAGCAATCTTCATTGATCCATAACCTTGTAAATAAAGATCAAATATCATTTTGACTGTCTCGGCTTGTTCCTCATTGATAATATAGGTGTCTCCTGCCCGGTCATATCCGAGGATATTTCCATTGCCATAAAGGACACCATTATCACGACTGATTTTCTGACCTGCTTTTACACGCTCAGAAGTCTTGCGGCTTTCTTCCTGTGCCAGTGTTGCCATCAATGACAATCTCAATTCGCCATCGCCGTCCATTGTCCAAATATTATCATCAATAAAAAACACTTCAACGCCTATCCCTTTTAACTCTCTTGTTACTACGAGAGTATCTACAACATTACGGGCAAATCTGCAAACCTCTCTGGTTACGATTAAATCAAACTTCCCGTGTTTCGCATCATCAATCATTCTTAAAAAGGCAGGGCGTTTTTTTGCCTGCGTTCCAGTAATTCCTTCATCAATATACCGTTCGCAGACCGTCCAGTTTGGATGATATTTGACTTGGTCGTCATACCATTGTAACTGATTTTCTAACGCAGAGAGTTGTGCTTCGTGTTCCGTGGAAACACGACCATAGATTGCCACCAGCCTTTCTCTGTTCCTATCAAACAAGGAATAATCAGTAAGTTTAAATCTGTAATTGTACTCGTTTATTGCTGTATTCATAACGATACCTCCTTAATTTCAGCTACATTGTAGCCAATTTCAAGCCGCTTGTGAAATGTGCAAATCTTGATGACGCATTATATTTGCATAAGTAGCTTGATTGATTTTTCCCATTTCCAGAAGTATCTCTATCAATTTCAGTGCAGCATAATAGTTGTCTAATTTAAACTCATGCACTTTTCTTCCTCCCTTCCAAAGCTAAACTAATTGACAGCGCATCGTCAACAGATACCATAAAACGCCTGTCCAGAGTTCCTATGAACATCTGCAGGCGTTGCTTATCAATAGTGCGTATCTGTTCTAAAAGTACGACTGAGTTTTGAGTCAAACCTGAAAATTCATTTATATTTTTATGTGTAGGCAATCTGCTTTTTGTATGCGCTCTACTTGTAATAGCGGCAACAATGACCGTGGGGCTATGCTTGTTCCCGATATTATTAGAAATGATAAGAACGGGGCGTATTCCACCTTGCTCCGAGCCTATAACTGGATTAAGGTCGGCATAATAAATGTCGCCCCTCTTTATTTTTCTTTCCATATGTGTATGACCTCCCATCTTATTTAGGCAAACTCGATCTGCCTATGTAAGCAGTCAAACACAAGGAAGTTTTTAAGGTCGAGAGAGTATAAACAATTCTCTGCTTCAATGACCACCTTGTGTTTGACTATATATGAATAGAAGCATTTTTATTTGTCCTCGACGCCCCAAAATGCCAATGCGCTAAAATGCGCAGGGAAGTCGCCAAACGGTCAGCAGCGAACTGACTCCACGGGTGTTTTTCCCCTCTGACGGTCTGCCAGAGCCGCCCTCATTGCCTGCGACGGATTGATTACCGTTCGGACTGTGACTGGACGGGAGTACCATAGTTCTCTTTGTGGGTTATGGCGTAATCGGGAGCTGCCCGATATTTTGAGTCGGTAAGAAATCGCTCACCACCTTTCATCGCTTTTCTGCTTGTCGGCAGGTCTTGGCGTACCGCTGCACACGCTTATGCTCATCACAATCACAAAGAGGAAGTATTTGGCGAATGGGTATTCACTTTTCAAGGAACATTCCCATTCTCGCCACACAAGGAAAATGGGATGAGAGATTTTTGCCTCTCATCCCATAGCCCGTGGCAACGCCCGTTTTTGGACACTATTTCAAAATTTTTTTCATTTTTTTCTTGAACCGCTGCATCCGCTTATAAACAGTCTGTTCAGATAAGCCGAGCAGATCAGCTATTTCACGGAGCTTATAGCCCTGCAACCTCATTAGTACGATCTGCAGAGTTGGCTTGTCCACCATGATAAGAGCCTTATGGAGCTTCTGGTTTTCAATACTGTTAAGCAGGTCGTCAACACTTCTTATTTCGGGCAGTTCGGTATTCACTTCCAGTTCTTCGAGATATGTACCTGCATCATTTAACCTTTGATAAAACCGTCTGTCAGAGTTAAATACTTCCCAATCGTGAACACGGAGCTTCTCAATGGTATCTTCATTAACGCCTAAGCTCCGCAATTTATTTTCTTCGGCTTCTTTCCAGAGCCGCCATTTCTTTTCTTCTTTGGCTTTGTTATAAGCCATATTGTTCCCTCCAATCTGAATTTTTTTGAAAAAATCCAGATTGGTCGGTGGGGAACGACAGCCTACACTGAAAAATTCTTTGTGTCGTGTTCGGACAAAAAACGACAAAAGAAAAACCGCAAAGGCTGTCAGAGCAATGCGGTTATAGGCTAAAAATATTCTATTAAGTAGAAATTTGACTTCTACTTTTAGGGTGCAAATCCCCCTTACAAAAGTGAGGATTTTTTTAACGGATTATCCTCATAAATCCATAATGAGATATATGTAGCTGCTGCTTCGGATAAGCAGCAGTGCGGTGGATTTACACCATCGCATAAAAAATCCCTCCAAACTCAAACGGGCTTGAAGGGATTTTCGTGATGATTTTATTTTAAGCGTGACAAATGACACCCACCAAAAGCACCGTTTTTTTTATTTGGCGGGCTGCCTTGAATTATTCCTTTTTTCCTCCACCTGCATCTGCAACTGACCTTTCTTCAATCGAAATACCACATCCGCCTGCCTTGCCAGTTCATTCGAGTGTGTCACGATAACAACGCATTTGTTCATCTGATGAGCGCACTCCTTTAGGATTGCGGTTATATCTGCTGCGGTATCCTCATCAAGATTTCCCGTCGGCTCGTCGGCAAGAATGACCTTTGCATCAGAAGCCAACGCACGGGCAATCGCTACACGCTGCTGTTGACCGCCTGATAATTTCAGCACATTCCTTTTGCTTTCTTCATCTGTAAGTCCGACACGCTCCAAAATGGGTAATGGCGGCAACTTTGATGTCAAAGCCACATTTTCCTTTGGCGTTAAATAATCAATCAGATTATAACTCTGAAAAATAAATGCTATGTTGTTCTTGCGGTGGGCTGAAAGCCCCATTTTCTCAATATCCTGACCGTCATACAAAATCTGTCCGTTTGAGGGGCTGTCCAAGCCGCCCATCAGGGAAAGCAGTGTCGTTTTGCCACAGCCTGACGGTCCGAGAATAGCGTACATTTTCCCTTCTTCAACGGAAAGACTTACACCTTTTAGTACCTTTCTTTTATTTTCATAGGCGTACTCAATGTTATTGAGTTCCATAATATTCATATTGATTACCTCGTTTCTTCTTTGATGGATTTTACAGTTATATCAGGTCAAACTTACTCCATTTGCGAGAGTATTTGCTTTGGCTTAAAACGCAGGGCGGGTATGCAGGATACCATTACCGCTATAATCAGCAGGATACCTCCTGCGACTGCCACCAGAGCAAAATGCTGCGGTGTGACAACCACATTCTCTGCCGCCTTTCCAAAGAGAGTGCCAATCGCTCCCGCCACCTGCCTACTGGATAAATAAGCCAGAGGGAATGCGACAACCGCTATCAGAGCAGTCTCAAGCACATACTGTAAGATTACAGAGGGCTTTGCTATACCGACAGCAAGCAGAATACCCATTTCCCGTTTTCTGCTCCGTATAGACATTGACAAAATCAGGATCATCAGCACCATGCTTACCACTGTGATAACAACGATCAGTGTAGAAATTAGCGTTCCAGTATCGGAAAGGGAACTGGAAATATTCTGGTACACTTCATCGTTGGCAGTGATAATAAAGTTGTCCCAGTTAATAGAGGAAATCTTTTTCACTTCTTCAATTACATTGTTTAATTGCGCAGCATCCTCCACATAGAAAAAGGCTCTTTCAATTCCATCATCTGAGTAATTTACTGCCA
>CABSLQ010000028.1 GCA_902478605.1 uncultured Oscillospiraceae bacterium | reverse complement strand
GGAGCGGGTGGGATTCGAACCCACGAGCCCGTGAGGACTACCTGATTTCGAGTCAGGCCCGTTATGACCACTTCGATACCGCTCCCTATATGTTCAGCCGCCGTTTTTCCCCGCCTTTTTCCGGAGAAAAAGGGCTTTGGAAAGAACTGACGGAAAGAACAGCAAACTTATTCAATTTTCGAACCGGGTAAAACCCGCATGGTTACAAGGTTTTCGGTGGACGAAACGGACAGCTCCCCGCAAAATTTCGAGTGCAGCTCGTTATGACCACTTCGATACGCTTCCGTATAATAAATATTCAGTTTTTGGAGAAAGTAACATGATTTCGAGTGCTGCACCTTCGACCACTCGGACAACTCTCCATATGTTAAGCCTGAAATTCTGAAAAAATACTGAGGACAGAACAACAGGGCAGAACAGCAAAATATTCACTTTTTTGAACTGAGACAAACCCGCATGACTGCTGGATTTTCCGGTGGACAAAACGAACAGTCTAGTCGACCATTTCGAGTCAGGCCCGTTATGACCACTTCGATACGCTTCCATATATCAAATTATGCAACGCCCATTATTATAAAGGAGCCCGGGCGGTTTGTCAACCGCTCGGGCAAATTTTCTCCTTCAGTATTGTGTGAGGTGTCCTTTGGTACGCATGGCGGGGAAGCCCCATTGACGCAGCACCTCATATACCCCCACCGCCACTGTGTTGGACAAATTCAGCGAACGGGCAGCGTCGCTGTCGATCATGGGCAGACGCACACAGTTTTGCGGATTGTCGTGCAGCAGTTTTTCGGGAAGTCCCGCGGTTTCCTTCCCAAACACCAGATACGCGCCGTCCGGATAGGGGATATCCGAATATATTTGGCTTGCCTTGGTGGAAAAATAAAAGAAGGGGCCGGTGTTGCGGGCAAAAAAATCCTCCAGATTGGCATACCGGGTAATATCGAGCAGCGGCCAGTAATCCAGCCCGGCCCGCTTGAGCCGGCGATCGTCGATGGCAAAGCCGAGCGGCTCCACTAAATGCAGCCTCGCGCCCGTCGCGGCACAGGTGCGGCTGATATTGCCGGTGTTCTGCGGGATTTCCGGTTCCACCAGCACAATGTTCAGCAGCGGCATGGAAAGCATCCCCCTTTACACGCGGCTGCACAGGAGCTCGGCCCTGCCGCTCACTTTGGCCGTCATACCGGCGGGCAGAAAGACGCTGGTGCCTTTGCGCAGTTGCAGCGGCTCCCATCCCTTTACGGACAGACTGCAGGAACCGTCGAGGCAGAGCAGGGAGGCGAAGCTGTCGGTACAGCCGACAAGCATGTTTTCTTTAACCGTAAGCAGCTGGGTTGTAAAGAGTTCACAGGCGGCAAGCGGCCGGACGGTGCCGCCGGGCACTTCGGCGGTTTCGCCGATCTGGCCGTACGGGCGGGTCGGCGGCACGGTATGGGTCACCTCCACCGCTTTGTCCACATGCAGCGGGCGGGGCTTGCCGTCCGCACCTAGACGGCCGTAATCGGATACACGATAGGTGGTGTTGGAATTCTGCTGTACCTCGGCGATGAGAATGCCGGCGCCGATGGCATGCAGGGTACCCGCTTCAATGAAGAACACGTCGCCCTTTTTCACCGGCACCCGATTGCAAACATCGGTCAGGGTATTCGTTTCGATGCGGCGGCGGAATTCCTCTTTGGTCAGCCCGCAGCGAAATCCGTATATGAGCTCTGCTCCCGGTTCGCAGTCCACCACATACCACATCTCGGTTTTGCCGAACTCGCCTTCCACCCGCATGGCATAGGCGTCGTCCGGATGTACCTGTATGGAAAGGCGGTCGCGCGCATCAATGAGCTTTATCAAAAGCGGAAAATAAGGAAAGGCGGCGGCCTTTTCACCAAGAGCGGCAGGCCCCCATACTGCCAGAGCGTCTGCCAGCGTGTGGCCGGCAAGCGGGCCGTTCTCCACCATGGACGGTCCATCCTTATGGCAGGAGAGCAGCCAGGCCTCTGCGGCGATTTCGTCCTCTGTCTGAAAGCCAAATTCGGTTTTCAGCCGGCTGCCGCCCCACAGATAGTTTTTGACGGCAGGCTTGAGCATAAGCGGATACAGTGTCAGCGAATCCATAAAGTGTTTCCTCGATTTCCATATAGAATTGATGCCTTTCATTTTAGCGCATTTGTTTCTGCTTGGCAACCGTTTTTCAAACGACAGAAAGAACCGATACCAATAATCTCCTCGATTGCCACCGCGGTTTCCGGACAAGATAAGTAATGCGAAAGCACAAATTTTACAACAGGATAGGGAGGCATGGCAAATGCATAAAGGCGTTTCCGGATTTATCAAAGGCGTGGGTATGGGTATGGCTGTAGGCTGCATCGCGGGTGCGGTGGGCAACAGTTATATGCATTCGGGCAAAAAGGGCCTGAAAAAGAATGTGGGCCGGGCCCTGCGCAATGTCGGGGAACTGGTGGACAACGTTACGAGCATGTTCTGAACACAACACGGCGGAGAACGGGAAGGAAAGGGTTCCTTCCCGTTCTTTTCGGTATGTTCCGGTAAGAAACCGGTGCTTTCCCGGCCCCGGTCTCTTTTTTCGTGTTGAAAATCTGCAGGTTTTGTTCATGAAAATTCCGTGAACTTGCTTTACAAGCCGAGCGCTTTCGTGTATGATAGTAAAAACAACGCCTTTCGAGGGGGACAATGCAGGCATGGATAAACAGCCGGAATTTCAGAAGTTTGAAAAAGATAACGAGGGAAACTCCCTTTTGGGGCCGCATAAGAGCTCGGCCGAACTGAAAGAAGAGGAGCGTCAGCGGCGCCTGCAGGAAAAGGAAGACCGCCGCTTTGAAAAGCGGATGCGCAGGCAGAATCCCCAAGCGCCGCAGGAAAAGAATGTCACCCTGTGGGTCATGGTTGGCATCCTGGCCTTCGTTGTGCTGATGGTGGGTGTGCTTATTGTGATTCAGCAATGGCAGTCCCGCAAGGAAATGGCGCCGGACTCGGGGCATTTTCAGCGGGCGGACGATGTGCCGGAGATGTCTTCCGAAGGCATTAAAGGCGTCATCACCGAAGCGTATTATACCAACGACGGCAGCCTGGCGGTCAAGCTCAAGCTGTCCAATGCCTACGATACCAATCAGTACATGACGTCGCTCGATGTGACGGTTAAGAACGCGGACGGCGAGGTGATCGCCGCGGGCAAAAACGGGAATATCCAGAATTTCTATATTCCCGCTCAGGGGTATGAGGACTTTACTTTCTACATTACCGAACAATTCGTGGAGATCCATGACGATCCGCTTGAAAGCCTGACCTATGAAATTAATACGGAAGGACGGCTGGAGAATCCAGACGCCACTGCACTGCCCGATACAACGGCCAGCGGCGGAGAAACCACCACCGCATCGTCCGACACAACGGCCGCCACAGGGGAGACCACCGCCGCAACAACGGCCGCTTAAAATGGATAATACAAAAGGCTCGCGCCGACCGGACGCGGGCCTCTTTGTTGTCTGTCAGGCGGGGAAGCGAAGGAACCGACGTGCGGTACAGAAGCGCCGGAAGAGGGGGCAGGGCTATCGTATTCCGTGAACGGCCTTTGAAGAAGAATGTACCCCCGGCGTACAGCTTGACAGAATGGCGGTTCTCCGGTATAGTGAATGCGTTTGCGATGCTATGTATACAGAGAGAAGGGGAGGGTTGCTATGCCGCGATACGACGTGGTGATTGTCGGCGCCGGACCGTCCGGCATTTTTACCGCTCTGGAACTTAAGGAGAAGGCGCCGCAGCTGGAGGTGCTGCTGGTGGACGAAGGCTTGACCATTGAACGCCGGAGCTGCCCTGCACGCAAAACGGGACGCTGCGTCCACTGTCAGCCCTGCAACATTATGAGCGGCTGGTCGGGGGCCGGGGCGTTTTCCGACGGGAAGCTATCCTTATCGGAAGAGGTGGGCGGCAATATCGTCGAGTACATGCCGGCGGAAAAAGCACAGGAACTTATCCGGTATGCCGATGCCATATACACCCGTTTCGGTGCACCGGATAAGGTGCACGGACTTAACGACAAAAAGGTGGAAGAGATCGATTACGAATGCAGCCGGCACAATATCCACCTGATAAAATGCCCGGTGCGGCACATGGGCACCGAATACAGCTTTGAAACGCTGCGCAGCATGTACCAGTGGCTGATCGAGCAGCCGGGCTTTACTTTCCGCGAGCTGACCCGCGCCCAGTCGCTTTGCATTGAAAACGGGCGCGTCACCGGTGTGACACTGTGTACCCGCGGGCAGGAACCCGAAACGGTAGAGGCTGGGTATGTTGTGGCGGCTCCGGGCCGTGGCGGCGCCGATTGGCTCCACCATGTGGCCCGGGAAAACGGCGTTGACACCCGCAACAACGAAGTGGATATCGGCGTACGCGTCGAGGTGCCCAATGCGGTGATGGATCATCTGACCGCTTATCTGTACGAAGCGAAAATGGTGTATTACAGCGATACCTTTGAAAACAAGGTGCGCACCTTCTGCATGAACCCGGGCGGTATCGTCAGCGAAGAGCACTACGACGGCGGCATTGCGGTGGTCAATGGGCATTCCTATGCCGAAGAGAAACGGCGCACGGGGAACACCAATTTTGCCATGCTGGTTTCCTCCCGTTTCACCGAACCCTTCAACCGGCCCATCGAGTATGGCCGATACATCGCGCAGCTCGGCAACATGCTCACGGGCGGCGGCATTATGGTGCAGCGGCTGGGCGATCTCCTGCAGGGGCGGCGCACCGATGCGGATCGCCTGAGCCGTTCCACCACCGTGCCCACGCTGAAAACGGCGGTGCCCGGAGATTTGTCCTTTGTGCTGCCCCATCGGCACCTGACCAGTCTGATCGAAGCGATGAGGGCGTTCGATAAGGTGGCCCCCGGTCTGTACTCCAAAAATACGCTGCTGTACGGCGTGGAGGTCAAGTTCTATTCCTCCAAGGTGGCCGTAGACAGCCATTTTGAGACGGCGGTGAAGGGATTGTACGCCATCGGAGACGGGGCGGGCATCACGCGCGGTCTGATGCAGGCGAGTGTTACGGGCATCGTCGTTGCGCGGGATATCGCCTCAAAAGCCTGAGAAACAATGGCAAAAAAAGAGAGCCCGGACCGCGCCGGGTTCTCTTTTTTTGCGGTATCACATGGTGAGTATGCCGGTTTCATCCTCAAGCAGAATGAGGATCTGCTCTTCCTGCCCGGTCTGCACGTTGACATAGACCAGCACTTTTTCCTCGTCTTCGCCCCTGCATAAGAATTCGTGGCAAAGGGTTTCGGTCAGCCCTTCAGAGGGGACCACGGCCAGACGGGATTCTCCCTGTACGGTCAGCAGAGGGCTGAGGCTTTGACGCGCCTCGTTGGCGGAAACTTCGACGGCAGGCATCTGACGCGTTGTGTGATTCATAATATACCCGGTCGCATCGAAGGAGACGATTTCGCCGGTATCCATGGCGACCCCGACCTTTACCAGATCGGGATACAGGGTCACGCCGTCCTGCGTGCAGGCATAGTTGATGAGAAGCACGCCGTTATTCAGTGTATAATAAGACTGCCGAAATCCCGTGATCCCCCACTCTTCCAGGGCTTCGTCGCCTTTGCGGCGGGCTTGCTCCATCGACAGCGTGCCTTCGCCTATGGAGCGGGAATGGAGAAAATATTGCAGCATACCGCCGGCTTTGGTGACGCTCAGACGGTAGTTGTCTGCCGTAAAGATATAACAGGGGAGGTTACCCTGTGTTTCGCCGGACGGTTCCAGTGCACCGCTGTACCATTCGGCGGCGACAGCCGCCGCTTTCTCGGCTGTAATGATGTCCTTTCCTTCGAGCAGCTTGGGTTTCTGCTGCTGAATATGATCCGAAAAAGGCCCGTCGTATATAAGGGTGGGATAATCTTCAAAGCCCTCTTCCATCTCATGAAACCCATCCCCCACATCGGGCAGCGCGGCTTCCGCCCCTTCTGCTGCGTCGGTCAGGGTGATAAGGCCGGCCTGCGCGTCGTTCTGCAGCTGTGCCACCTGCTCAAACACCTGATGGGAATAGGTCTCGAGTTGCTTTAAGGAAGCGGTTTCCTCTTCGGTGATGGTGCCGCCCTGTGCCACGCGGGCCGAGAGCGTCATGCAGAAATCGCCCACCTGAGAGAGAAATTTATAGGTACCTGTCAGCTCGCTTCCGCTGACGGGAAGCTGGCCGAGCGCCTCCTTGGCAAAGCTCGCATCCCGCCACAGTTTGGCGGTCAGGCCCTGCAGCTGGCTGGCGGTGGCGGCATATTTGCCTTTTTCCAGGGTGATATCCAGATTGCCCAGATATTCGGTCAGTTCGCCCAGCGCCCGCTGATAGGTGTATTCGATGGTGGTCCGATGCCGGCGGGCGGTATTATAGCCGCCGATGGTGGCGGCGGTCAGCGCAACAATGAGGGCGACGGTAAAGCTGATGATGCGCACAAGGCCGCGGCGGCTGAGTTTGATGCTGCTTTCCATGCGGTGACCATTCCTTTCCAAAACAGTATATGTATATAGAATAGCCGCCATACCGCCCGGTTATCCTTGTACCGGCAGGGAAAATATGCAAAAAAACCTGCCCGGAAAAACCGGACAGGCTTTTAAACACTTTTTATCGCTCGTCAATACGGCGGTACGCGCGGTGCGCCGCCACGCTTTTGTATGCGGGACGGATGATTTTGCCCGCATTGATGAGCTCTTCAATACGGTGGGCGCTCCAGCCGGCAATTCGCGAAATGGCGAAGATAGGCGTGTACAGCTCGAGGGGAAGGTTGAGCATGCTGTACACGAACCCGCTGTAAAAGTCCACATTGGCGCTGACGCCTTTATAGATTTTGCGCTCCTGCGCAATGATCTGCGGTGCCAGCCTTTCCACGAGGGAATACAAACCGTATTCCTCCTCGCGGCCTTTTTCCACCGACAGGCTCTGCACAAATTTTTTGAATATGTTGGCGCGCGGATCGGACAGCGAATACACCGCATGCCCCATGCCGTAAATCAGCCCCGCCTTATCAAAAGCCTCCTTATGCAGCAGCGCCTTGAGATAGGCGCTGACCGCCTCTTCATCCTTCCAGTCGGACAGGGTGTTTTTCATATCTTCGAACATCTGCACGACCTTGATGTTCGCGCCGCCGTGCTTGGGCCCCTTGAGCGAACCGAGAGAGGCGGCGATCACCGAATAGGTGTCCGTGCCGGAGGAGGAGACCACATGGGTGGTGAAGGTGGAGTTGTTGCCGCCGCCGTGTTCGGCATGCAGCACCAGAGCAAGGTCGAGCACCTTGGCTTCCAGTTGGCTGTACTGCGCGTCAGGCCGCAGAATGCGCAGAATGTTTTCCGCGGTGGACAGTTCGGGCAGCGGGTTGTGAATGTACAGGCTGTCATTGTTGTGATAGTGGCTGTATGCCTGATAGCCGTAAACCGACAGCAGGGGGAACAGCGCAATAAGCTGCAGACATTGCCGCAGCACGTTGGGAATGGAAATATCATTCGCGTTCTCATCGTAGGAATACAGCGTCAGCACACTGCGCGCCAGGGTGTTCATCATATCGGAGCTCGGCGCCTTCATGATGATATCGCGCACGAAGCTGGTCGGCAGTGTACGGTAATCCGCCAGCACTTTCCCGAAATCCTTAAGCTGCTCCCGCGTGGGTAAATCACCGAACAGCAGCAAATAAACCGTTTCTTCAAAGCCGTACCGTTTTTCCGTTATAAAACCGCCGACAATTTCCTCTATATCGATGCCGCGGTAATACAGCTTACCCTCGCAGGGGACCGATTCGCCGTTCACCTCGATGCTCGACTGAATTTCCGAAATTTCGGTTAAACCGGTCAGCACGCCTTTGCCGTTGAGGTCACGCAGGCCGCGGTTGACCTTGTATTGTGTGTACAGCGCGGTATCGATCCGGCTGTTGTCCAGACAGAGCTGGGACAGCTCCTGGATTTTTGGTGTGATTTCTGAGTACTTGTTTGCCATTCGCACCCCGTCCTTTCCTGAATGATAATTCAGTATAACATAAATGCCGGCAGAAATTGTGAAGAAAATTAAAATTCCATGCGCATTATACAGATGCGGGCGTAAAATACAGAAAAAACATTGCCGCCATATAGATTTTGGCGGCAATGTTCCTTTAAGCTCTCTGCCTTTTGGCGGCCCGCTGAAAGATTATCCTTTCCGGTGAAATTTTTTTCGGAAGAAAATATAGGACAAAAGTCCCGGAATACCGGCCCAGAGCAGGATACTCATTCCTGTAACGGCCGCAAACAGGTCGGTATTCCGAATCGTCAGCGATGCCGCTGCATACAGCAACACCATTGGCAGAGAAATACAGCCGATGATTTTATGGGCTACATTCCATGTATCCTCATCCTGCACGGTCCAGGGGAGGCGCAGGCCGGTGTGCCGATTAAACGGAAGCTTCGGGGAAATAAAGCCGCCGAACAGCATGACGATGCACACGACCAGCATCACCAGCAGTCGTTCGCCATCTTCGGATATTTGTATAAACGCCGCTTTGTTTAATATCACAACCACCACGGCAAGCAGCAGTATAATGGCATTGAATATAGTGGTGGCTTTTAAAACGCCAATACGTGAAGTATCCGTTGTTATACTGGTCAGCAGTGCAAGATTCCGATACAGGATAACCAGCGCAGCGAGCATACAGATCCCGATTAATACGATAGAAAGGATTTCATTTTTCACCGCCAGAGCGATCAGCATCGCGATAAAGGACAACAACAGGAGAAGGCCTCTTTTTTTGTTTGCCTGTTCCCGCTGTCTTTCCTTTTGTATTTGGAGCGCCAGCTGTTCGTTTACACGGGCGAGCTCTTCGGCCAGGTTTTGCGCCGGATCCGGCTGTATTTCCACGCCGAGCAGCTGGCTCACAGGTACATCCAGAAATTTTGCCAGCCGCATCAGCACATCGGCATCCGGCACGGATAATCCTTTTTCCCATTTCGAGACGGTCTGGCGGACCACATGCAGTTTCACGGCCACCTCTTCCTGGCTAAGACCCTTGGCCTGTCTGGCCCTTTTTATATTTTCACCGATCATTTTTACATCGCCTCTCCTTATGCCAGTATACGATGATGACATCAGGAAAGCAAGCAACGGAATGTAACAAGGACGATAAACCGGCTTATAAGCTTCTTCGGCGTTTCCGATTTAACCCGCAATCGCCAAAAAAAGGCACCCGGTTCGGGGTGCCTTTGCGGATTCTCAAAAAGCGGAAAAGGCGTAAAGTGCTGTGCCGATACAGAGCAGTAAAACGGGGGAAGTCTTGAAACGGGCGGGGAGGCCGGGACTGTCCAGCCGCACAGCCACGGCACCGAAGGCAGCCAGCAGCACACCGGTCAGCAAGGCGGTCCCCAGAATGAGCAGCAGGGTCTGCCACCAGATGCCGGTTCCTTCCCGTATGATGAGCAGTGCGGCATATCCGGCCGCCGCCAGCGCCGGGTCGGCGAGCATATCCTGCCGGCGGGAATCCCGGACGATCCCCCGGCCGACCAGCAGCACCGCCCCCAGCGTCAGGGCGGGCCAGAAGGTTTCTCCCCATATGGCCATGTCAAGGCGGCAGAGGAGATAAGCGGCAATACCGGCGATGCCGGTACACGCAAAAAGAAGCCCGCCCGCCTGGGTGCTTTCCCGGATGGAATAGTTCCACGACCAATGCTGGCGCAGGCCGAAAAGGGCAAGCAGCAGCGCGGCGAGCATCACCCCGAGGCCGCCCAGGCCAAAGTCGGCGGAGATACCGTCCCACAGCAGCCGCACACCCATGAGCCGTCCGTCGGTCAGCCATTCGCGTACACCGCCGATGATCAGCAGGGCGAGCGCCCACCAGCCGAAGCGGGGCAGTTCCTCGTGCCAGGCCCGCTCCTGTGCTGCCAGAGCACCGGCGAGAAAAGCGGCCAGATAATAAAGAGGAAGAGAAAGCTCTTCCCACCAGAGGGGACGCCAGGCGAGCAGGGCCATATGCATCACACCGGCCAGCGCCGCGGCAAAAACAGCCGAAGCGACAGGGGTGCCGCGCCCCGTAAACGGGCGCAGCACACGTTTCAGCCCTGCGCACAGCAGCAGGACAACGGCGCTCATTTCCAGCAGCAGCAATGCCGAGCGGACGGTCGCGCACGCGGCCGCCAGCACGCAGAAGAAGGCGGCGGCTGTGGAGATGCCGGCCGGCCTGGCGGCTTCGGATTTGTTTACAGCTTGCATGATAAATACGGCCCCTTTCCGGCGGCCGGTCTGCTCACGAGAGCGGCCGGCCGTTTGCAGGTGTATGGCCATACGCCTGCGTCTTATATGAGAGTCTGGACGAATAAATAGGCGAGATTGGCCGCCTTGACGATGGCCTTGGAGGTGACGGTCGCCCCGCTGACGCCGTCCACCGCGTCGCCGGTTTCCTGCGGGGTGGTGTCGGTTTTGGTCACATGGGCCTGCTCCAGAGCGGCGGAGGCCAGCTTGACAAAGGGACTGACGTCTATCGATACACCGGCGTAAGCGTCGGTTTTGCCGTCGTCGGGACTAAAAACGATTTTATCCGGATCGCCCGCTTCGATGAGGGCCTTTTCCATGATTTCGGCCTGCTCGTGCCACTTTTTCCCCGTTTCGGTCATGGTATAGCGGCCTTCCTCCGACTCTTTTTTCTTGGTGGAGTCGCTGTCCTCTTTGTAAGCATCCCAGTTGACGGCGGTGATTTTGCCATCCTGTACGGTCACTTCCACAAATTGCTTATAGCCCTCTTCATACGCGTCTTCCTCCGCCTTATAGGTGCCGTCGGCATATCCGGCCGCCGGCTCGGCGGAGGTTTCTCCGCGCGCCTGGGCGGCTGCGTTGCGCGCAAGCTGGACGAAGACGCTCACATCCACCGACACGCCGGCGTAAGCGTCGGTTTTTCCATTATCGGGACTGAAAACGATTTTCTCCGGATCGCCCGCCTCGATAAGAGCTTTTTCCATGATTTCGGCCTGCTCGTGCCACTTTTTCCCCGTTTCGGTCATGGTATAGCGGCCTTCCCGGGATTCCTTTTTCTTGGTGGAATCGCTGTTTTCCTTGTAAGCGTCCCAGTTGACGGCGGTGATTTTGCCGCCCTCGACCGTCATGTCGAGAAAATACTTATACCCTTCATTATAAGAGGTTTCCTCGGCGTGATAGGTGCCGTCCTTCATGGCGGCCGCCGGTGCCGAAGAGGACGAAGGAGGCGGTGTCCCGGTGCTTTCGATACCGGTATAGCCATCCAGAGAGAGGGGAGCCTTCAGGCCGGCAAAACGGCTGGTATAGCTTTCCTCCGCCGCCCGCGAGCCGTATCCCTCCGTTTCGTGATGGCTGCCGACACGCAGACCGTGGAATTCCAGGCCGTCCGGCTTGAGTGCGGCATGCACGAGCAGCTCGCCTCCATACCCCTTCACCTCGACGGTGACGGCATACCCCGTCAGATTGCCGCTTTGGTCCAGCGCCCTGTAGGCGGCGCGGATCCCTTCGGCGTCCCCGGTCTGTACCGCTTCCAGACGGTCAAAGGAGAGCAGGCCCTCAAAAGCGCGGCGGGCGGCCTCGTCCTCCTGATCGGCGATGACGGAATCGGTGATGGCGCTCATACCGAAGAGCAGCGCAACCGACACGGCCGCCACAATAAGGAGATTGAGGACGGCTTTCATTTTTGCATTCATGGGATTCATCCTTTCCGACGGATTATATTTCCGCCTGCTGTTCGGCAGGACGGCTTTGTACGCCGTATACACGGCGGCGCGTGCCGTATTCGATAAGCGGCGCGGCGAGATTCATCAGCAGGATGGCGAAGCAGACGCCTTCCGGATAGGTGCCCCACAGACGCAGTATCGCCGTGAGCAGTCCCACGCCGCCCGCAAAGATATATTCGCCCGCCGGGGTGACGGGTTTGGTGGTGTAGTCGGTGACAAAGAAGAAAGCGGCGAAAAACAGACCGCCTGACAGCAGATGCGCCGCCGCCGGGCCGGTGAAGGGAACCGTACCGCCCCACACCCAGACAAACAGCGTAAAGACAGCCAGGCAGGTGACGGGGACGCCCAGCCGGATGCGCCCGCGCAGGTAGAGATAAGCGGCCCCCACCAGAATCAGCAGGACGGAGGTTTCGCCCATGCTGCCGTTTTCAAAGCCGAAGAGCATGGGCAGGAGGGAGTCGGTTTCCAGATGGGTGAGCGGAGTGGCGGTGCTGAGCGCGTCGATGTTGGCATAGCCTTGCAGCGTGTGCGGAAAGGCCACCATGAGCAGGGCGCGGCCCGCCATGGCGGGATTGAATATATTGCGGCCCACGCCGCCGGGAATCTGCTTGACGACAAGAATGGCAAAGACGCCCGCCGCGGCGAGTGCCCAGACGGGTATGCCCACCGGCAGGCATAAGGCCAGCAGTACCCCGGTGGCCGGGCCGCTCAGGTCGAATACCGGCTGCCCGCGCAGCCGGCTGCCAAGCCAGTCGCACGCACCGCAAACGGCGGCGGAAATAAGCACCAGCCAAAGGGCCCGCCAGCCGAAATTCCATACCGCTCCGAGAATCAGCGGCACGGTGGCAATGAGGACGTCGCCCATCACATCGCGTGTAGACAGACCGCGCCGGATATGCGGCGCGGCGTGCTGCAGGGTCGGTTTCAAAATCATCACGCCTTTCTGTAAGAACCAGCCTTTTGACGGCGCGCCGCCGCCCGTACAAGGGAAACCCGCGCCGCAAGATGTCGTTTGGCCGGACAGACGTAGGAACAGCTGCCGCAGGCGATGCATTGCTGTGCGTTATAATCGGCGCATACCGCGGGCTGCCCGCTGATGACGGCGTTGTCGATGGCAAAGGGCATCAGCCGGGAGGGACATACCCGGGCACAGGCGCCGCAGCGGATACAGTTCTGCTCCGTGTTATCGGGGCGGGGCAGGACAAGCAGCCCGCCCGTCGTCTTGAGGACGGGCACGTCCAGCCCGTTGAGCATAAGCCCGGTCATGGGGCCGCCCGCAATATACACGGTGGGCGTGCCGTCCGGCTCGTCCATCACGCCGCCGCAGTGGGCGAGCAGATCGGAAAGCAGAGTGCCGACGGGGACGCGCAGGTTGGCCGGACGCTTCACCATGCCGGAGACGGTGACAAGGCGGTGGGTGAGCGGCCTGCCATCCATGGCGTCGGCCAGGGCGGCGGCGGTGGCCACATTGGAGACGAGCACGCCGACGTCAGCGGGCAGCGCACCGTCCGGCACCTCCTGTCCTGTCACGGCCTGGATCAGCTGCCGTTCGCCGCCCTGCGGGTACCGGTCGGGCAGCGGCAGCACCGTGACCGCCGTGCCGCGGGCGGCCATCTGAAGGGCGGCAATGGCATCCGGCTTGTTTTCTTCCACGCAGATGTATACCGGCGCTTGGGCGGCACGTCCCATGGCCTGGGCGCCCGTTATCACCTCCGTCGCCTGCTGCAGCATGAGACGATGATCGCAGGTCAGATAGGGTTCGCATTCGCAGCCGTTAATGAGCACATGATGGATTGGCTTGTCGGTGGCGTATTTGCGGGCGGCAGGAAAACCGGCGCCGCCCATGCCGATAATGCCGGCCTGTTCCATGAGGGCGATGAGGCCGTCAGGCGTATCGGTATAAGAAAAGGGCTCTTCCGGTGTGCCCAGTCCGTCGTTCTCAATGGTGAGGCTCAGCACCTTGTCACCGTCTGCCATCGGTTGTTCGGCGATGGCTTTTACCACCCCCGACAGACCGCAGTGAACGGGTGTGCCGCCGCCTTCGCCCGGCCGGCCGACCAATTGGCCCTTTTTCACTTTTTGGCCGATATCCACCACCGGGACGCACGCGCCGCCAAAGCCCTGCCGCAGCGGCAGAATCAGCTGATCCGGCGTGTAGTCTTCGATGGGCAGTGCTTGGGTCAGCGCCTTGTTTTCCACGTCATGGGGAAAGGGGATACCGCCGCTGAAGGAGAAATGCAAGGAAATCGCCTGCCTTTATCAGTCAAATGAGGGGAAGCCGTCCGTGGTGAGCACGCTGCCGTCCGGCAGCATCCACAGCGCGTCCAGACCCGCCGCCTGCGCCGCCTGCTTCGACGCGGCGACCGGCAGAGTGAACAGGGCGGTGGAATAATAGTCGGCCGTGAGCGCGTCGTCCGCCAGCACGCAGACCATGCGGTAATGGCGGGCCGGCTGCCCCGTTTCGGGGGAGAGAATATGGCCATAGTATGTCCCGTTATACGTAAAATACTTCTGATAATCGCCGCTCACTCCCACGCAGCGTGCGGAAAGGGACAGGGTGCCGAGCTGCTCGGGCGGATCGGCCCGGCCCGACAGGTTGAGAAACGCGTCGGGATGGCGCAGCGCCACCTGCCATCCGTTCTTGTCGGGTGGCGTGCCCGCGCACACCAGTGTGCTCGTTCCGCAGTCGAGCAGAAAAACGGACACGCCACGGGAACGGAGAAGAGCGGCCAGCTTATCGGCGACATACCCCTTCGCCACGGCGCCGAAGTCGATCGACTGCGCCGGGTCTTGCAGGATTACCCGATTTCCCTCCAGCCGGACAGTATCGGGGGAGATATGCCGCATGGCCTGCGCTAAGGCGGACTCTGTCGGCGGCATTCCGTCCAGCCGCGCCGTATGCCAGAGGGAGAGAACACCGCCCATCGCCACATTCACGCCGCCCACCGCTTTTTGCTTTTCCAGGCACCAGGAGAGCAGCTCGCGCAGTTCCGGTGCAGCCTCCCGGCCTTCCGGTTCCCCGGCGGCCGCGTTGAGCCGGGCAAGCGCACTTTCGGAACGGTAGCGGTCGAAAAGAAGGCTTAGGCGGGCCAGCTCGGCCTCCACCTGCTCCGATACCCTGTCGAAGGTCGCCTGATCGGGACAATAGGCCGTGAGGTTGACCACCGTATCCAGGTGTCCCACGAAGGAGATGCGGAACCGTGTCAGTGGGACGGCCGCCGTCCGGGCGGGAGCGCAGCCCGCCAGCAGACAGAGAAGGGCCGCGCATATGGTCAGGCGGCGCGAGACGTGGATTTTCATGTGGAGGGACTCCTTCGGAAATTTTACATTTCTTTTTCTTTTATTGTGCGCGAAGATGTGTTAAAAAATGTGAGATAGGCCCATACTTGCGTGCAGGGGTATATTGGCGAAGGTCAAACAGAAAGGGAGAGAATGTATATGAAAGCGCATTTGGTGAAACGGCTGGCCGCCGGCGGCAGCGCGCTGCTCCTGGCGATCGGTCTGACGTCCTGTAATTTGTTTAAAGGGGAGGAACCGGCTCAATCGTCCGATTCTTCCTTGCCGGCCACCACGACCACAGCCACCTCGACAACCACCACAACCAGTTCTACCACGACCACGACCTCCGCGGCGTCCGGGACGCCGACGGCCGCCACCCTGCCGCCCGACGGCACCCTGCCGGCCTATGCGTGGGTAACGGCGGATTCCATGCATATCCGCAGCGGGCCCGGCACCGATTACGAGGCGATAGGCGGCACGAAGTACGGCGAGCGGCTGCAGATTCTTGCCAAGGAAGGCGATTGGTATCAGGTTCAGATTCTGGGTCTCGTTGGTTATGTCAGCGGGCAGTATCTCTCCTTTACTGAAATCGCGGCAAATTAACCTTTTGGGCTGAATTTTCCGAAAAATCGAATGAAAAGGCCTCCTTTCCACCAAAAAGGCTGGAACCCCGGTCAACCCCGCCGCGTAGGATGGGGTATAAGCGGCTGTTGCCGCCGACCGCAGGGAACCGCCGCGGAAAGGGGGCCTTTTTTTGGTAAATCGGGAGCTGGCGCGCCGGCAAAGCGCCATGGCGATGCCCGCCGGTACAAAGCGCCGAAGATATACAGGCAAACGTCGGCTGTGGCAGCTGCGCCTGCTCGCGCTGCTGACGGCGCTTGTGCTGCTGGTGATCTATGTGGATATACAGCTGCACCCCATTGTGCGGGCCTTCGGGGAAAACCAGGCGCGATACGCTGCGACCCGGGTCATCAACGAAGCGGTGACCCAGGTGCTCACCAATGATCCGGTGGCATATGACGAGCTGGTCAAAACGCTGCGGGACGAAGCGGGCGGCATTGTTTCGGTGGAGGCGGACGTGGGCAGGATTAATCGTCTCAAGGCGGAATTGACCACCGCGATTCTCGAACGTCTGGAACAGGAAGAGCATCTTGAGATGCACGTCCCGCTGGGCAATCTGCTCGGCGGCGACTGGTTCAACGGACGGGGGCCGCGCATACCGCTGCGCGTAACCGTCTCGGGCACGGCCATGACCGCCATGCACAGCGCCTTCACCAGCGCGGGCATCAACCAGACCAACCACACCATCACCCTCGAGGTGCAGGCGCAGATTGTCACCGCCATCCCCGGCTACATGACCACGCAGGAGGTAACGACCAGCTTTGTGGTGGCGGAAACGGTGCTTGTCGGCGAGGTGCCGGATTCCTTTACCGAAGTAACGGGCGATATGGCGGGTGACCTGGGCAAAATTTTTGCCTTCGGCGGCGATTCCTGATAGGCGCAAACCTCTGGTATTTCCGCGGCGGTTCTGGTATACTATACGGGAAAATCGATTAACCGTATAGGGAGATGCGTCCGATGAAACTGGAACAGGCCGCGCAGCGGGTGCGCGTATTGCGTGAACAGATAGACTATCACAGCCACCTCTATTACGATGAAGATGCGCCCGAAATCGAGGACGACGAGTTTGATGCCCTCACCCGCGAGCTGCGGGCGCTCGAAACCGAATGGCCGCAGCTCATCACGCCCGATTCGTACACCCAGCGGGTGCACGGCGAATTGTCCAGCCTGTTCACCCCGGTGGAGCACGAGGTGCCGCTGGCCAGTCTGCAGGATGTCTTTTCCCTTGACGAGCTGCGCGAGTTTGACGGGCGGGTGAGGGAAACGGTTGCCGATCCCGTTTATGTAGTGGAACCCAAGATCGACGGGCTGTCCATTGCGCTGGAATACCGGGACGGCGTTTTCGTACGCGGGGCCACCCGCGGAGACGGGCAGGTCGGCGAGGACGTGACCGCCAACCTGCGCACCATCCGCGCCATTCCGAAAAAGCTCAGGCGGCCGCTGCCGCGTATCATCGTGCGGGGCGAGGTGTACATGCCGCGGGAAAATTTCGCCGCCCTCGTCGAACGGCAGGAGCTGAACGGGGAGAAGCCCTTCAAGAATCCGCGCAACGCGGCGGCCGGTTCGCTGCGGCAGAAGGATCCGGCCGTGACGCGCAGCCGCGGGCTGTCCATTTTCGTGTTCAATCTCCAGCTGATGGAGGGCGAAACCGTCACGGCCCACGCTGCGTCGCTGGAATGTATGAAATCGCTGGGCTTTTCCATTATTCCCTTTTACAAGCGCACCGGCTCCATCGAGGAGGTGATCGCCGAGGTAGAGCGCATCGGTGAAATGCGGGGAAAGCTGCCCTTCGACATCGACGGCGCAGTTGTAAAGGTCGATGACTTTGCACAGCGGGAACAGCTGGGCAGTACCTCCAAGTTTCCCAAATGGGCGGTTGCCTACAAATACCCGCCCGAGGAAAAGGAGACCACGCTGCTTGATGTGGAGATTAATGTCGGGCGCACCGGCGTGCTCACGCCGACCGGGCTGTTTGAGCCGGTGACCCTGGCGGGTACGACGGTCAGCCGGGCGACGCTGCATAATGAGGATTTTATCAAGGAAAAGCAGCTGGCGGTTGGCGACCGGGTGGTGCTGCGCAAGGCGGGGGACATCATCCCCGAGGTGGTGCGCGTCACGGCACACAGCGGAGCGCCCGTTTATGCGATGCCGCATGTCTGCCCCTCCTGCGGGGCGGAGGTATTCCGGGAGGAAGAGGAGGCGGCTCTGCGCTGCACCAATCCCGAATGTCCGGCACAAAAGGTGCGCAATCTCATTCATTTCGCTTCGCGCGACGCCATGGATATCGAGGGGCTTGGGCCCGCCGTGCTTGAACAGCTGGTGGATAACGGCCTGATAAGTTACGCCTACGATCTGTATCATCTTGACCGCGATGCGGTGGCGGCGCTGGAACGTCTGGGCGAAAAGTCAGCAGACAACCTGCTCGCGGCGATCGAGAAATCCAAGGAAAGCGACCTGTTCCGGGTGATCTTTTCGCTGGGGATCCGACACATTGGGCAGAAGGCGGCCAAGCTGCTCGCCGAGCGGTTCGGCGACATGGAGGCGGTTATGGCCGCTTCGCTGGAAGAAATCGCCGCCATCGACGGCTTCGGGGATATCATGGCGCAGAGCGTCGTACAATTCTTCGCGCAGCCCGGTTCCCGCCATTTTGTGGAGCAGCTTCGTCTGGCCGGTGTCAACATGGTTTGCCGGACCGAACGGGCGGACGCCCGGTTTGCGGGCATGACCTTTGTGCTCACCGGCACTCTGCCCACCCTGAAAAGGGAAGAGGCCTCCGCCCTTATCGAGAAATACGGCGGCAAGACGGCGGGCAGCGTTTCCAAGAAAACCAGCATCGTCCTGGCGGGCGAGGACGCGGGAAGCAAGCTGACCAAAGCGCAGCAGCTCGGCGTGCGCATCATCGACGAGGCGGCATTCCGTGCCATGCTGGGGTAAAGACGGTTCATTTCAATATTCTATTCACACGGCGTCGGCCCGCAGGGGTCGGCGCCGTTAATTTTTGGGTACGGTGTTCTAATGGGGCGGACAAGTACATATGTATGGGACGAGGTGAGGACAGGCATGGAAGAATTCACCGCGGCGGCGGCTTATCTGCCGCCGGCCATACGGGAAACGGTGCTGCAGATTCCGCAGCGGATACAGGAGATGACCCAGGAGATCCGCCTGCGTGCGGGCGCGCCGGTGACCCTGTCCACTCCGGCGGGCGAGCTGCTTGTGACCAAGGGCGGACAAGTCAGCGAGCTGGCCGGCGGAAGCCTTCTGCTGTGCGAGGCCGCACAGGTGGAGGATTGCTTTCAGCGGCTGTGCGATTACTCGGTCCACACCCATCAGCAGGAGATCCGGCAGGGCTTTGTCAGCACGCGCAGCGGCTGCCGCGCGGGTATTGCGGGCAGCGTGGTCGTGGAAAACGGTGCCATCGTCGGCATGCGGCAGGTGACCTCCATCTGTCTGCGGGTGGCGAGGCGGCACGACGGCTGCGCCCGCGCTCTGGCCGCCGCTTTAACAGACGGCGGCTGCATCCACAGTGCGCTGATTGCCGGCGAACCGTCGAGCGGCAAGACCAGCCTGCTGCGCGATCTGGCGCGGCAGATGGCCTCCGGCCGGCTGGGCAGGCGATACCGCACGGCGGTGGTGGACGAACGCGGCGAACTGTCCGCGCACGGCGGGCTGACCGGCTGCGACGTGCTGCTCCACTGCCCAAAGGGAGAGGGGATCCAGCTGGCGGTGCGCTGCCTGGCCCCGGATGTGGTGCTATTTGACGAGATGGGCAGCATGGAGGAGGTGCGCGCCGTGCTCGCCGGTCTCAACGCCGGCGTCCCGGCCATCGCGTCCGCCCACTGCCGTGATCTGCCCTCGCTGCTTCGCCGGGAACCCATCCGGGCCGCACTGGAAAGCGGCGTGTTTGACCGGGTGGTGCTGCTTGACGGGCGGCGGACACCGGGAACCTGGCACCGGATACTGAACGGAGAGGATTTGTATGGTGAAAATCATCGGATTGCTGCTGCTGGTGGCGGCGGGAACCTTTCTGGGATACCGGGCGGCAGCCGGGCTGAGCCGGCGGGCGGATTCTCTCGATAAGGCGCAGCGGCTGCTGGCCCATCTGGCTTCGCGCATGCGGTATACCGCCGCGCCGGTGGACGAGCTGCTCGCCCAGGCGGCCGCAACGGCCGAATTCGCGGCACTGCCTTTCCTGCAGGCGGCGGCCCGGGCGGCCGGGACGGAGGAGGGCTTTCACGCAGCGTGGAACGAGGGGGTAGCCGATTATGGCAAGGCATGCGGCTTTACAGAGTCGGATCTGGAGCTGCTGCGCAGTTTTGGGGAGGGACTCGGGCGTACCGACCTCGAAGGGCAGCTGGACAATTGCCGGATGTATGCGGCGCAGCTCGGCGACCGGCTGGCGGAAGCGCGCCGGGAGGCCGCCGCCAAAAGCCGTCTGTATCTGACCCTTGGCGTCACGGGGGGGATGGCGCTGGCGCTGTTGCTGTTATAAAACAGCGGGCCAGTGCAGCAGATGATTTCTAAAAGACAGGCAATAGAAAGGCTGGGATTTCCATGGACGTGGATCTGATATTCAAAATCGCCGCCATCGGCATTATCGTTGCCGTGCTCAACCAGGTGTTGATCCGATCCGGGCGGGAAGAACAGGCCATGATGACCACGCTGGCGGGGCTTATTGTGGTGCTGACCATCATCGTGACCGAGATAAGCGATCTCTTTTCGATGGTCAAATCCGTCTTCGGGTTATAACGCCATGGAAATCGTGACAATTGCAGGCGTGGTGGTTATCGCGGCTTTTCTGGCGGTCATCCTCAGACAGCAGCGTCCCGAAATGGCGATGGCGGTCAGCCTGGCGGCGGGAATCGGCGTGCTGGCGCTGGTGCTTGTCAAGTCGCTGCCGATGATCGACACGCTGCGGGAGCTGCTGTCCTCGGCGGCCCTGCCCGCCGAATACGGGACGATACTTTTCAAGGCGCTGGGCATCTGCCTGCTTACCCAGCTGGCGGCGGATGCCTGCTGGGACGCGGGGGAAGGGGCGCTCGCCTCCAAGGCGGAGCTGGCGGGCAAGCTGCTGCTGCTGACACTGTCGCTGCCCCTGTTTGAAAAGATCGCACAGCTGGCCGCCTCTCTGATAAATGGGGAGGTGGTGGGATGAAGCGGCGCTGCCTGCGTATTTTGCTGGTGCTGATGCTGCTTTTTCTGTTGGTTCTGCCCGTCTGTGCCGAGGAGGAGATGAGCGCCGAAGAGATTTACCAGGAGCAGTTCGATGCCAGCGGCGCCCAGGCGTTATGGGACAATCTGCCGCCTGAAACGCTTCGCCTGCTGGACAACCTGGGGATCACCGGCATTGACCAGAACGAGTTTTCCTCTGTTTCGCCGCAAGGGGTGCTCGACAGCGTGCTGAAGCTGCTGTCCGATCAGGCGGGAGGACCGCTGCGCGCGGGCGGCGTGCTGCTCGGTATATTGCTGCTGGCCGCGCTGATGGACAGCCTGCGGCATACGGTGCGGGAAGAGGCGGTAGCGGGTGTTTTTCAGACGATTTGCACCCTGGCTGCCTGCACGGCGGTGCTGGTCCCCGTTTCGGGCTGCATCCGTGCGGTATGTGAGGCGGCCGAGAGCGCCTCGGTCTTTATGGGGAGCTTTGTGCCGGTATATGCCGGGGTGCTGCTCACGGGCGGGCAGGTGGCGGCGGCCGCCTCCTATCAGACCATCGTGCTTTTTGTGGCGGAGCTCTTCTCCTGGCTGGCAACGAGCGTCATTCTGCCGCTGATGACCATTTCGCTGGCGCTGTGTATGACCGGCTCGGTGACCAGCGGCATGAAGCTCGATGCGGTGGGCGGCTTCATCAATAAGACGGCCGTCTGGCTGCTGGGCATTTCGATGACCCTGTTCGTCGGCCTGCTCTCCTTGCAGACGCTGGTCGGTGCCGCGGCGGACACCCTCGGCGGCCGGGCGATCAAGTTTTCACTCGCGAGCTTTGTACCGGTGGTGGGCGGCGCGCTCAGCGAAGCGTTTGCCACGGTCAAGAGCTGCCTCGGCCTGCTCAAGTCCACACTCGGCGGCTTCGGCATTTTGGCCACGGCGCTCATCGTGCTGCCACCGCTGCTCGAATGCGCGGTGTGGACGCTGCTGCTCAGCGTCTGCGCCATGGTAGCGGATATTCTGGATCTGAAAACCATCAGCGGCCTGCTCACGGCGGTGCGCTCGGTGGTCAACACGCTCATCGGCATTTTATCCGCCTGTTCGCTGTTTATGATAGTGGCCACGAGCATTCTCACCCTGGCAGGGGGAAAAACGTAGGGGCGCCGCCCCGGAAGGGAGAAAGCCTATGGATAGCATCCGTGCGTGGGCACTGGCGCTTTGTGCGGTGGCGGTGGCCTGTTCGCTGCTGCACCTGATTGCGCCAAAGAACGGCATGGGCAAGATTTTCAAAATGCTCCTCGCGGCGTTTTTCCTATGCTGTCTGATTACGCCGCTGCTTTCCTTGAAGGACATGCTGCATTTGGATATCGCCTCCCTGCCGGACAGCGTGGCGGCTGAGACGCTGCAGGAACGGGTGAACGAGCAGGTTTTGCGGCAGATTGACGCCTCACTGCTGCGGGTGACAAACAGCGCATTGAAAAATTATGGCGTACAGGCAGAAAAAGTGGAAGCGAAGACGGATACTTCGGCGGATGGCGGCATATGTATTACACAAATCGTTCTCTATCTGGACAAACAGAATATCCGCCATGCCATTGCCGCCAAGCAGGTCCTGGAAGATCGACTGGAAACGCCGGTCATTGTCCAGGAAGCCGCGTAAAGGAAAGGATGGGGGATAAGTCCATGGACGAAAAAAAAGAAAATGGCGGGACGACGCTTAGCCGGCTGACCGCATTCCTGAAAGGGGGAAAGGGAACCAAGATCATGGTGGCGCTCGGCGTGACGGGCATGGCGCTTGTCCTGCTTTCCAATTTCTGGCCGTCCGAACCGGCGGACAAAACCGATGCGGATAAAACCTCCGTGCAGGAGTATATCGCCCAGACGGAGCAGAAGCTCACCGCCCTGGTGAGCAGCATCGAAGGGGCGGGCGAATGCAGCGTGATGGTGACGCTGGAAAACGGCGTGCAGTATGTGTACGCCACACAGGACAAAATCAACACCGACCGGGTGGAAGATACGAACGGGGATTCCAACAAGGTGTCGCAGCGGGACGACACCGAGAAGTCCATCATCGTTGTGGATACGGAGGATGGGCGGCAGGGACTTCTCGTGACAGAGATCCAGCCGACGGTCAAGGGTGTGGTGGTGGTCTGCCAGGGCGGAGAACGCGAAGATGTGCGCCAGCGCATTCTCGAAGCCGTTACCACGGCGCTGAACATTTCCTCCAAACGCGTGTGCGTGACCAAATCCGGCTAAGGCGATGCCTCATCCGGTAGGGCGAATCACATGACCGGTCTCAGGTCAATTTGAAAGGAATGGGGAACAGTGAGCAAGATTTTCGGTAAGAAACAGGTATTGTTGGCGACCCTGATTGTGGCGCTCGGCGTGGCGGTGTATCTGAACTATTATTTCTCGGTGAAGAGCCCGGCCGTCGAGACGGGCGGAAACGCCTCCACCGTCTCCCGCGATGCATTGGGCGACGCGCAGTATGTGAACGGCTCGGCCACCTCGCTGCCCGGGGAAGAGCCGGATCCGAACGACTATTTCACCGCGGCGCGGGGGAATCGCGAAGCCGCCCGGGAGGAGGCGCTGGAGCTCATCAAGGAGATGATGAACGACGTCAAGGCCACCGACGAGATAAAGAATCAGGCGCTGGCCAAGACGGAGGCCATCGCCGCCGCGATTGAACAGGAAAGCAAGATTGAGAGTCTTATCAAGGCCAAGGGCTTCGAGGACTGCGTGGTGTACATCGAAGGGGAAAACTGCAATGTGGTGGTAAAGGCCGAGAGCCTGCAGCCGCAGCAAACGCTGCAAATTACCGAGATTGTAACGGCGCAGTCGAAGATTGTCGCACAAAATATCAAGATCTCCAATGTAAAATGATAAAAAACAGTTGCCCCTTTTTTACTTTGTGGTATAATAACAGAATAGAAAGAGCGGGTTTGCTGATGGACTCCCGCTTTGGGCAGGAGTAATATAAAGGGGGTTTCTCACTATGGAAGAGAAAGAATTCCGTCCCGCGGAGGGGAGCTGCATCATCTCCGAGGACGTCATTGCCACCATCGCGTGCACGGCAGCGCTCGAGGTGCCGGGCGTGGCCAGCATGGCTACGCGTCCCGCCGATATTCACGGTATTATATCGGGAAGCGCCGCGTCCCGTTCAGTTAAGGTCATCAACAACGAGAACGAGACCATCGTGGATGTGTATGTCAATCTTCGCCTGGGCACACGGATTCCCGATGTGGCGGGCGATGTACAGCACGGCGTCAAGGTCGCCGTGCAGTCCATGACCGGCAAGCCGGTGACGCGTGTAAACGTTCATGTGGCCGGCATGGCAATGGAGGAAGAAAAATCCAAAAAGGCGTAAAGCGCAGACCAAAGCCCTCCGCCCGGGTGTGGAGGGCTTTGTTGTTCGGGAGGGTGTCGCTTTCTGTCGAAGAAGCGGCGCGAAAGCATAGGAAGAAGGTGTTGCACGATGACAAGACGGGAAGCACGCGAGCTGGCGTTTGTTCTGTTGTTTGAAAAGTCCTTTACCGGCGAGCCGGTGGCCGATATACTCGCGACGGCCGGCGAAGCGCGGGATGTCGAAGAAGACGTCTTTGCCCTGTCTCTGGCGCAGGGGGCGGAAGAGCACGCGGAAGCGATCGATGAGAAGATCACCGCCTTTTCGCATAAGTGGAGCAAGGACCGCATCTCGCGCGTGGCGCTGGCCATCATGCGGGTGGCCGTGTATGAGATGCTGTTTGTGGAGGATATCCCGGTAAGCGTATCCATTAACGAGGCGGTGGAGCTCGCGAAAAAGTACGGCGGTGACGAGGATTCCGCCTTTGTCAACGGGGTGCTCGGCGGACTGGCCCGCGCACAGGAGCCGGAGACGACCGCATGAGCGCCTGTCTCGGGCTGGATACCAGCAATTACACCACCTCCGCCGCCATCTGGCAGGAGGGACATATGGTGCAGGTCAAGCGGCTCCTGCCGGTCCGGCAGGGGGAACTCGGCCTGCGGCAGAGCGACGCCGTGTTCCACCACGTGCGGCAGCTGCCCGAGCTGCTCGAAGAGCTTCGCGGGCAGGAGGATGCGCCGCTGACGGCGATCGCCGCCTCCGACCGGCCGCAGCAGACGACCGGCTCCTATATGCCCTGCTTTCTGGTGGGGTGGGGCGCGGCACGCGAACTGGCCGCTGCCCTGCGGGTGCCCGTTTACCGCTTCACCCATCAGCAGGGGCATGTCGCCGCCGCCTTATATGGTGCCGGCTGTACCGACTGGCTGGGACGGGAGTTTCTCGCCTTCCATGTTTCGGGCGGTACGACCGATGCCCTGCTGGTACGCCCGGACAGGGAAGAGATCCTAAGCTGCGAAACGGTGGGACGCTCGCTCGATCTCAAGGCGGGACAGCTCATCGATCGGGTGGGCGGCATGCTCGGCCTGCCCTTTCCGGCCGGACCGGCGCTGGAGACACTGGCCGGACAAGCCTCCGGCGTCTATCGTCCCCGCCCGTCGCTGGAGGGGGGCAGCTGCCATCTGTCCGGCGTGGAAAACCAGTGCCGCGCCATGAAGGACAAGGGGGCGCCTGACGCAGAGGTGGCGCTTTTCTGCCTGCGCAGCGTGCAGACGGCGCTGGAAGGCATGACCGAAGCGTTGCTGGCGGCCTATGGCACGCTGCCCATTGTGTTTGCGGGCGGCGTCATGTCCAACGGCCTGCTGCGCCGGGCGCTGGAAGAGAAATTCGGCGGACGGTTTGCGCCGCCGGCCTTTTCGGCGGACAACGCGGCGGGCATCGCCCTGCTCGGCAGCTTAAGGGAGGAACGGCATTGAAAGTCATTACCGTCAGCCAGCTCAACCGCTATGTCAAATCCGTTCTGGAAGGCGACGCCAATCTGGCGGCGGTGTACATAGGCGGCGAAATCTCCAATTTTACCAACCATTATAAGTCGGGGCATCTGTACATGTCCCTCAAGGACGAAGGCGCCGTCGTCAAGGCGGTGATGTTCCGGGCCTATGCCTCCCGTCTGCAGTTCCGTCCCGAAAACGGCATGAAGGTGATTGTCCGGGCGCGCGTTTCCCTGTATGAAAAGGACGGTTCCTTCCAAATATATATAGAAGAAATGCAGCCCGACGGTGTTGGAGCGCTGCAGGTGGCGTTTGAACAGCTCAAAAAGAAGCTGGCCGCCGAAGGACTTTTTGACGAACGCCGCAAGCGGCCGATTCCGCCCTATCCGTCCCGGGTAGGGGTCATCACCTCGCCGACAGGTGCCGCGGTGCGGGATATTCTCAATGTGCTGGGCCGCCGGTATCCGCTGGCGCAGGTGGTGTTTGCCCCTGTGCTTGTGCAGGGAGAAGGGGCGGCGCCGCAGCTGGTGGATGCGCTGCGCCGGTTTAACGAGGCGCAGGCCGCCGACGTGCTGATCATCGGCCGGGGCGGCGGTTCCATCGAAGAGCTGTGGGCCTTCAATGAGGAGATGGTGGCGCGGGCGGTGGCCGCCTCCCGAATCCCGGTGATTTCTGCCGTGGGGCATGAAACGGATTTCACCATCTGCGATTTTGCGGCGGATCTCCGCGCGCCGACGCCGTCCGCCGCGGCGGAGCTCGCCGTGCCGGATCAGGCGGCGCTGCTTCATCGGGTGGAGCAGCTGGGCCAGAATACCGGGCGGGCGGCTTTGGCGTTGACGCAGCAGGCCGCCAAGCGGCTGGATACCGTGAAGGCGCGGCGCTGTCTGTCCACCCCTCTCTTTTTCGTCGAAGAACAGGCTATGCGCCTCGATTATATTACCAAGGCGTTTGCTGCCGCGGCCCAGATGCAGACCGCCCGGGCAGACCGGCGCCTGGCCGCCGCGGCCTCTAAGCTGGACGCGCTCAGCCCGCTCAAGGTGCTCTCCCGCGGCTATGCCATCGGGTATGGCGAAGACGGCCGCGTGGTGAAATCCACGGCGGATGCGCAGCCGGGGGATACGGTGCGCTGGCGGGTGGCGGACGGTCTGCTGGCCTGTACGGTAGACCGCGTGGAGAACGATGCCAAACAGAAAGGATAAAAAAGGCTATGGCAACCGAATGGACGTTTGAAAAGGCGATGACCCGCCTCGAACAGATTGTGGCGACGCTGGAGGGCGGCCGCTGCACGCTGGATGAATCCCTGAAGCTGTTCGAGGAGGGGACCAAGCTGACTGCCTACTGCTCCAAGGCGCTCAAAACAGCGGAGCAGAAAATTATCAAGCTGACCGCCGTGGAGGAGCCGTCTTCCCCGGCAGAGGAGCTGACCGACGTACAGGGTCAGGATATGGGACAGGAGCTGTCCGAATAGAGCTTACTGCGGCAAAGAAATGAGTGAAGGGCTTCTATGAGTGAACTGTATAACGCGCAGCTTTCCCGTCATTTGCAGAAAATAGAAGAGAGCCTGCCGGCGTATCTGCCCGATTTGTCCGATGCGCGCAGCGTGGTGACGCGGGCGATGGCCTATGCCTGCGAGGCGGGCGGAAAACGGCTTCGTCCGGTTTTGACGCTGGAATTCTGCCGCCTGGCGCGGGGAGAACCTGACAAGGCATTGCCCTTTGCAGCGGCGGTGGAGTGTATCCATTCCTATTCGCTGGTACACGACGATCTGCCCTGTATGGACAACAGTCCTCTGCGCCGCGGAAAGCCATCGGTACACGCGGCGTTTGGGGAAGATATGGCGCTGCTGGCGGGCGACGCGCTTTTGAATGCCGCGTTTGAAATCATGCTGTGTGAGCAGAACCGTGCCGGGCTCCCGGACGACCGGGTGCTGGCCGCGGCGGCCGCGCTGGCCCGCCAGGCCGGTGTGCTGGGGATGGTCGGCGGACAGGCGCTCGATCTCTACAGCGAGGGACGGACGATTACCCTCGCGGAACTGGAGACGCTGCAGCGTGGGAAGACGGCAGCGCTGCTTATTGCCGCGTGCGAAATGGGCTGTCATATCGGCGGGGGAGATGCCGTCATGCTCGCGGCAGCGCGTACCTTCGGTCTGCATTTGGGCTTGTGTTTTCAGATTGTAGACGATATACTGGATGTGACCTCCACAGCCGAGAAGCTCGGCAAACCCACGGGCAGCGACGATGAAAACGGAAAGACCACCTATGTCAGTCTGCTTGGACTGGAGGAGGCGCGCCGTCTGGCAGCGGAACGCACCCAAAAGGCGGTGGAAGCCCTGACGCCCTTTGGCGATGACGCGGACGGGCTGCGCGCCCTGGCCAGAGCGCTGCTGACGCGCGACAGATAGTGGAAAGAACGGATGATACATGGCTTTCTTTGAAGAATTTTTTGCAAACCGGGTACTGGCGGCAGCCGTCCTCGGCTGGCTGTGCGCGCAGATTTTGAAAGTGATATTTACCCTGGTTATGACCAAAAAAGTACAGCTGGAGCGCCTGTGGGGGGCGGGCGGCATGCCCAGCGCCCATTCCGCAATGGTTTGTGCCCTGACCATTGCGATGGCGCGGGTAGACGGTGTCACTTCCCCGGGCTTCGCGCTGGCGGTTGTTTTTGCGTTCGTGACTATGTATGACGCGATGGGGGTGCGGCGGGAGGCCGGCGTGCACGCCCGGCTGCTCAATAAGTACCTCAATGAGATTGAAACCAAAAACGCCGACATTGACGGCGACGGTGTGCCGGACAAGGAAGTAGACGAAATTGAACTCAAGGAGTTTATTGGCCACACGCCGATCGAAGTGCTCGGCGGCGTACTGCTTGGGATACTGGTCGGGGTTCTCATCCCGGTTTGATTCCTGACGCGAAATCCTTGGAAAGCGAGGCGTCTGTATGCCGGAAGAAACATGGCTTGGTCGGATACAATCGCCGGCCGATTTAAAAGAGATGACCTATCCCGAATTGGACGCTCTGTGTGCCGAGATTCGGGATTATCTGATACATGCGGTCTCCAAAACCGGAGGCCATCTGTCCTCCAATTTGGGCGTTGTGGAACTGACGGTCGCCTTACATAAGGTGTTTGACCTGCCGCAGGATCGGCTGGTCTGGGATGTGGGGCATCAGTGCTACACGCATAAGCTGCTCACCGGCCGCCGGGAGGCGTTTGACACGCTGCGGCAGGATGGCGGCATTTCGGGATTTCCACGGCCGTCGGAGAGCCCGTATGACACCTTTATTGTGGGGCACAGCAGCACCTCGGTTTCGGCGGCAAACGGTATGGCAAAGGCCAAGGCGCTCATGGGTGAAGAGGGCTATGTGATCGCCGTCATGGGAGACGGCGCGCTGACCGGCGGCCTCGCTTACGAGGGGCTGAGCAATGCGGGCCGCAGCAAGGACCGGCTCATTGTGGTACTCAACGACAACCGCATGTCCATCAGCCGCAATGTGGGGTTTGTGGCCCGGCATCTCGCCAATCTGCGCGCAAAGCCCCGTTATGTCCGTTTTAAAAATGCGGTGGGGAATTTCCTTTCGCATATTCCGCTCATCGGCAAGGGGCTGTATAATGTCCTCATCAAAATCAAAACCAAAATCAAACAGATGCTATATAAAAACAGCTCGATGTTTGAGGATATGGGGTTTTATTATCTCGGGCCGATCGACGGGCACGATCTGCGGGATCTGACTCGCGCCCTCGAAACGGCGAAAAAGATAAACCGGCCGGTACTGCTGCATGTCGAGACGGTCAAGGGCAAAGGCTGTTCCTATGCGATGGAAAGTCCGGATCAGTATCACGGCGTGGGCCAGTTCGATGTGGAAACAGGAAAAACGGCGGGATCGGCGCCGAGCTTTTCCTCGGTGTTCGGCGATTGCCTGTGCCGCTTGGCCCGGGAGGATGCGGATATCTGCGCCATCACGGCGGCGATGAAAAGCGGCACCTGTCTGCAGAAGTTCGCCGAAAGCTTTCCGCAGCGATTCTTTGACGTGGGCATTGCGGAGGAGCATGCGGTAACCTTTGCTTCCGGTCTGGCGAGCGGCGGCATTCTGCCGGTTTTCGCTGTGTATTCCACCTTCCTGCAGAGAAGCTACGACCAGATTCTCAACGATACCGCCATCATAGATAACCATATCGTGCTCGCGGTGGATCGGGCGGGCATCGTCCCGGACGATGGCGAAACCCATCAGGGGATTTTTGACGTGCCGTTTCTCGGGACCATTCCGCATGTGACCGTGTATGCGCCGGCCACCTTTGCCGAACTGGAAATCCATCTCAAGCAGGCGCTGTACGATGTGGGCGGCATCGCGGTGGTACGGTATCCCAAGGGGGGGGAGCTGCCCTGTCCGGTGACAATGGCGCCCGGATTCAAGCCCTTCACCTACCTGCGTTCAGGCAAAACGGCGATGCTGCTTGTAACCTATGGGCGGATTTTCGCCAATGTTATGACGGCGGCCAAACGGCTGGCGGCTTCCGGTATGCCGGTTTCGGTGCTCAAGCTGAACCGCATCCTGCCGCTGGACGACGAATGCGTACACATCGCCAGGCGGTACAGCCATGTCCTGTTTTTCGAGGAGGGGAGCCGCCGCGGCGGTATCGGCGAGCATATGGGCGCCCGCCTGATGGGGGAGCGGTTCAGCGGGGATTTCCGTGTGTTTGCCGTGGATGAATTCCTGCCCGCCTGCTCGACCGAAGAGGGACTGCACCATGTCGGCCTGGACACGGAAGGGATCCTGCGCGCCGTAACCGGAGGAAAGCTGCCCGATGAAAAGCCGGCGGAGCAGCCGGAAGCGCCCCCCGAGGCCCCAGACGATGCCGGACAAGAGGACTGAGATGGAAGAAAAAAAGCGGCTGGATGCCGCACTGGTGGCCCGCGGGCTTGCCAGCGGCAGAGAAAAGGCCAAAGAACTGATTGCGGCGGGACATGTGCAGGTAAACGGCAAAATCATCGGGAAAGCCTCTCACCTTGTCGGGGCAAAAGAGGCGATCTCCTGCGATGCCGGTACGCAGCGCTATGTCGGGCGGGGCGGCTATAAGCTGGAAAAGGCGCTGGAGATCTGGGACCTTGAGCTGACCGGCAAAACGGCGCTCGATGTGGGCGCCTCGACGGGCGGCTTCACCGACTGCATGCTGCAGCATGGCGCGGCGAAGGTGTATGCTGTCGACGTGGGACACGGGCAGCTTCACGATACGCTGCGGGCGGATCCGCGCGTCTGCGTGATGGAAGGCATGGATATGCGCCAAACCGAAAGAATCCGCGATTTTGTGGCGGAAAATGCTGTACAATTTTGCTCGATTGATGTATCATTTATATCAGTGCAAGCGGTGTTCCCGGCGGCGGCAAGGTTCCTGCGCGAGGACGCGGAGGCCGTGTGCCTGGTTAAGCCGCAGTTTGAAGCGGGGCGGCAGGCCGTCGGTAAAAACGGCGTGGTCCGGGATCCAAAGGCACACCGTCAGGTGCTGCGGGATGCGAGCGTCTTTTTTGCCGGACAGGGCTGGCCCGTGCAGGCGCTTTCCTTTTCGCCCATCACCGGCGGCGAGGGCAATATCGAATATCTCGCGCTGCTGCGCCGGGACGGCTGCGTGCCGCTGGATTGTGTGGAGCAGACAGTGCAGCAGGCGTGGGACGCCTTAGGAACCAAAAAACGATAATGTAAAGGCGGAAAAGCGGCCGAAACGGATGGCGCTTCCGCCCCCCGGACCGATGCTGTATCCGTTGAGCATCGGCTTTTTTATAAACTTCTGGAAGGATGGGTAAAGGGCATGCGCGTGGCGGTGATTCCCAATTTCAAAGCAGCGGGCGGCGGCGAAACGCTCGCCCAGGTATGCGAAGCATTCAAAAAGCTGGATACGCAGGTGCTGCTTCCGCCGGACAAACAGTTCCCGTCCGATGCGGCGGATGAGATCATCGCCGCGAGCGATGTGGTCGTCGCCATCGGCGGTGACGGCACGATCATACATACCGCCAAGCGCGCCGCCCGTTACTTCCGGCCGGTGCTCGGTATCAATGCCGGCCGGCTCGGGTTCATGGCCGGGCTGGAAACCAACGAGCTGGACAGCCTGTCCGCCCTCATTGCAGGCCGGTATACCGTCGAGCACCGCATGCTGCTCGACGTGACGGTGAATACCGGTGAAGGGGAAAAGCAGTTCACCGCCATGAACGAAGCGGTGGTATCGCGGGGGTCCCTATCGCGTCTGGTCGAGCTGGAGGTCGCCAACCGCGGGGAGCCGGTCATCACCTATCGGGCAGACGGCGTCATTGCCGCCACACCAACCGGTTCGACGGCCTATTCGCTGTCCGCAGGCGGTCCGATTGTGGATCCGGCCCTGAACTGCCTGCTGCTTACGCCGGTTTGCCCGCATTCGCTGTATTCCCGTTCCTATCTCTTTCAGGCAGATGCGGCTTTGTCCATCCGTCCCCTGCTGTCCGATGGGCGCAAGGTGTTTTTGACGGTGGACGGGGAGGAAGGAACGGATATTGCGGACGGCGACGTGATCACCGTTTCGCGCAGCGCCGCGGATGCCCGGCTCATCAAGCTCAAGCAGACCTCCTTTTACGATGTGCTCAGTCAAAAACTGATAAACAGGAGATGAGACACAGTGAAAACCAAACGGCACGCGAAGATCCTGGAAATCATCCACAGCACGCCGGTGGACACGCAGGACGAACTGCTTAAACGTCTGCGGGAAAGCGGCTTTGAAGTGACCCAGGCTACGGTATCGCGGGATATCAAGGAGCTGCGCCTTGTCAAAACGCTGGACAGCGACGGACAATATCGCTATTCCACGGCGCGGCAGCAGAACGATCACATCTCCTCCAAGTTTCATTCGCTTTTCAACGACGCGGTTATCGGCATCGATTACGCCGGCAATATCGTGGTGATCAAGTGCCTGACCGGCATGGCGCAGGCCGCCTGCGCGGCGATGGATTCGCTGCACTGGGATAACGTGGTGGGCACGCTGGCCGGCGACGACACCATTTTGTGCATTACCAAATCGGAAGCGCAGTCGGTGGAGCTTGCCGCCTCGCTTAAAAAGATACTGCGCCATTCTGCGGGCTGAAAAGGGAGGCCGGGATCGCGATGCTGGCGAATCTGCATATTGAAAATATTGCGGTCATTGAACAGGCGGATATTGCCTTTGACTCCGGCCTGAACGTACTGACCGGCGAGACGGGGGCCGGCAAATCCATTGTCATCGACGCTATCAACGCCGTGCTCGGCGAGCGCCTGCGGCGGGATCTGGTGCGTACCGGCAGCGAAGAGGCCCATGTCTCGGCCGTGTTTACCGATGTGTCGGACGGCGTGCTGGCGGCGCTGCGGGAGATGGGGTTCGAGCCGGACGAGGATGGTACCCTGCTCATCCAGCGGAGCATCTCCGTGCAGGGGAAGGGGAGCTGCCGGATAAACGGCCGCCCGGCAACCGTTTCCATGCTGCGCGACATCGGCCGGCTGCTCGTGAATATGCACGGACAGCATGAAAACCAGGCGCTTCTGGCGCCTGAAAAGCATGTGGATTATCTGGACCGGCTCGGCGGCCTGCTGCCGGTGCGCGCCGCCTATGAGGCGGCGTATCGTCGGTATTGCGACATACGGCATCAGCTCAAAAGCACCGATATGGATGAGGAGCTGAAGGCGCGGCGCATCGACCTGCTGCGTTTTCAGATCGAGGAAATCGAGGGGGCCCATCTGCGCCCGGGTGAACAGGACGAGCTGCTCGCCCGGCGCACCATGATGCGCAACGCCGGGCGTATCGCGGCGTCTCTGCATGGCGCTAAAGCCGCGCTGCTGGGGGATGAGGAAAGCGCCGGCGGCCTGGCCGCCTTATCGCAGGCGGCGGATGCCCTCGCCGATGCGGGGCGCTATATGCAGGAGCTGGAGGCGCTGGCTTCCCGGCTGCAGAGCGTGTTGTATGATGCCGAGGAATGCGCCGAAGAGCTGCGGGAATCGGCGGATCGGCTGGAATTTGACGCGGCGGATCTGGAGGAGCTGGAGGCGCGGCTCGATGAGCTGCGCCGGCTGCTGACCAAATACGGCGGCAGCGAGGAGGCGGCGCTCGCTTTTCTTGAGCAGGCGCGGCAGGAATTGGATACTATCGAGATGTCTGATGCGACGGCTGTCCGGCTGCGCGCGGAGCTGGAGCAGGCGAAAGAGGACACCATCGCGGCGGCCGAAACGCTGACTGCCGCCCGCCGGAAAGCCGCTGCTCGGTTTGCCAAGGACGTGGGGGAGCAGCTGGCCTTCCTCGATATGCCGGGCGTGACGCTGGAGGTATCGATGGAACGCACGGCGCTGGCCTCGGCCGGGGGAGATAAGGTGGAGTTTCTTATTTCGGCCAACCCGGGCGAGCCGGCCAAGCCGATTTCCCGCATCGCGTCGGGCGGCGAGCTGTCCCGCATCATGCTGGCCATCAAGTCGGTCATGGCGGAGGCGGACGACATCGATACGCTGATCTTCGACGAGGTGGACACGGGCATCAGCGGCCGTGCCGCTCTAAAAGTGGGGATTAAGCTGCGGGAAACGGCGGCTTCCCGGCAGATTCTCTGCGTCACCCATCTGGCGCAGATTGCGGCGCAGGCACATCATCATCTGCTCATTGCCAAATCGGTGCGGGGCGGGCGCACCTTCACCGAGGTGCAGCCGCTGGATGCACAGGGACGCGAGCTGGAATTGGCCCGCATCATCGGCGGAGAGGTGACCGACGCGGCCCGTGTGGCCGCGCGGGAAATGCTTGATGCGGGCGAAGAATAATGGGGGGAGATCTTAATTATGTCGTCATTTGGATTGCTTGTAGTGCAGATTTTGCCGATCGTGATAATCCTGGCCGTGCCGGTGGTGATCATTACGCTATTGGCGTGCATCTTTAGCCATAAGAAACAGGAGATACGCTGCCTGCAGCAGCAGGTGGTACAGCTACAGCAGCAGGTGGCACAGCTGTTTCAACTGATTCAGACCGTCTCGCCGCCGAACGATACGAATAATACTTGACTTTTTGCGCAAAATATGGTTTACTGAGTAAACAGGCAAGGAAGGGAAGAAGTAACCCCGCCCATTCGGCACAGAGAGCCGCCGGCTGGTGGAAGGCGGCGCGGACGTGGGGCGAAATACATCTCGGAGCCGCGACCTGAAGCGCCGCAAGGCGTGGGTAGGGGAGCCGTGTGCGCACGTTACCGCGCGGGGGCGTTGTCCGACGCCCCGTGAGGCCGTTTTCGTGAGGAGGCGGCAAACAGAGGTGGTACCGCGGAATTTCCGCCCTCTGCACAGATTGTGCAGGGGGCTTTTTTGTACCCGTGCACGAAAAGGAAAGGAAGAAATGAGATGAAAAACGTATTCGACGAACTGCAGGCCCGGGGCATGATTGCCCAGACCACCAACGAAGAAAAGATCCGCGAGCTGCTCGGCGGAGACGAACCGGTCACCTTTTACATCGGCTTCGATCCCACGGCGGACAGCCTGCATGTGGGCCATTTCGTACAGCTGATGGTTATGGCGCATATGCAGCGGGCGGGGCATCGCCCGGTGGCGCTGCTCGGCGGCGGCACGGGAATGGTGGGCGATCCGTCGGGAAAAACCGACATGCGCAAAATGCTTACCCCGGAAACCATCCAGTACCATGTGGACTGCTTTAAGAAGCAGATGGCCCGCTTCATCGATTTTTCCGACGGCAAGGCCCTGATGGTCAACAATGCCGACTGGCTGCTGCCGCTGAACTATATCGATTTTCTGCGGGAGGTAGGCGTGCATTTCTCGGTCAACCGCATGCTGACCTTCGAATGCTTCAAGCAGCGGCTCGAGCGCGGCCTGTCCTTCCTCGAATTCAACTACATGCTCATGCAGAGCTATGACTTCTACTATCTGAACCAGAAATACAACTGCCAGATGGAACTGGGCGGCGACGACCAGTGGAGCAACATCATCGGCGGCGTGGAGCTGTGCCGCCGCAAGGCGGGCAAGGAGGTCTACGGCATGACCTTCGCCCTGCTGACCACCTCGGAAGGCAAAAAGATGGGCAAGACGGAGAAGGGGGCCGTATGGCTCGATCCGGAAAAAACCACGCCGTATGAGTTCTTCCAGTACTGGCGCAATGTGGACGACGCCGACGTCATCAAATGCCTCAAGCTGCTGACCTTTGTGCCGGTGGAGGAAATAAACGAGCTGGCCAAGGCGCAGGGCAGCGCCATCAACGAAGTGAAGGAACGCCTGGCATATGAGGTAACGGCCCTTGTGCACGGGCAGGACGAGGCAGAAAAGGCGCGGGAAGCGGCCCGGGCCCTGTTCGGCGCCGGTGCGGCGAGCGTCAATATGCCGACCACGACCATAGGGGAAGAAACGTTTGCTGACGGCGCTGTCGGCGTCATCGATCTGCTGGTGCTGACCAAGCTGGCCCCTTCGCGCGGCGAGGCACGCCGGCTTATCGAGCAGGGGGGCGTATCGGTGGACGATGAAAAGGTGGACAGCTTTACAGCTTCGGTGTCCAGGGAAGCCTTTTCCAAAGGATATGTCGTGCTCAAAAAAGGGAAAAAAGCTTTTCATAAAGTGCTGCTGGGATAAAGAAAAGGCCGAAAAGAGCACGCCGTAAAAATATTTTGCGGCGTGCTCTTTATTTTCACGCTGTACTGTGTTAAAATGATAAAAATGGTACAGAAGTGAGGGAGCGGCGATGAATTCGAAAATCAAGGACAACAACACCGACTTTTTGTTTCAGGCGATTCTGAAGCTGCAAACGATGGAAGAATGCTATCAGTTCTTTGAGGACTTATGTACGGTCGCGGAAATTAAGGCCATGTCGCAGCGTATCGTGGTGGCCAAGATGCTCAGCGATAAGCGGGTATACAGCGACATTGTCGCCGCCACCGGCGCCTCCACCGCGACCATCAGCCGGGTGAACCGTTCGCTGATCTACGGCTGCGATGCATATGATATGGTGTTCTCCCGCATGGATGCCGACGAAAAGGGCAGTCTTGAAAAATAACGGTGCCGGAGGGCAGACTATGACGGGATACAGCGCCTTTGCCGCCTTTTACGATCGGCTGACCACCGATGTGGGGTATGCCCAGCGGGCGGACTATCTTCTTTCTCTGTTTGCGCGCCATGGCCGGGAAAAGCCCGCGCTGCTGCTCGATCTGGCCTGCGGCTCGGGCAGCCTGTCGCTCGAACTGGCGGCGCGCGGCGTGGATGTCATCGGCGTGGACGCCTCGGAGGACATGCTGGCCGCCGCCATGGATAAGGCGGCGCAGGCAGGACGTTCGCTCCTCTTTCTTGAGCAGGATATGCGGCAGCTTGACTTGTACGGCACGGTGGAAGGGGCCGTCTGTGTGCTGGACAGCTTGAATCACCTGACAACCACGGCGGATCTGGCGGAGGTGTTCCGCCGCCTGGGGCTGTTTATTGAGCCGGGCGGCCTGTTGCTGTTCGATGCGAACACGCCGTACAAGCACCGGGAGGTTCTCGGGGATAATGCCTTTGTCTATGAGCAGGGGGACTTTCTCTGCGTGTGGCGCAACCGCTTTATTCCGCGCACCTGCGAGGTGGAGATGCTGCTCGACTTTTTCGTGGAAGAAGGGGACGGCACTTACAGCCGCCTGACCGACGCCGTGCGGGAAAGAGCCTACACGCTCCCTACCTGGAAACGGCTGCTACAAGAGGCGGGGTTTGAAACGGTTGGGGTTTACGAGGACATGACTTATCAGCCGCCCGGACTGTCCTGCGAACGCTGGCTGATTGCGGCGGTAAACAAAAAGGACATGGCGCCGATAAAAAAGTTGTAATCAAAACAGATGGGACTGTATACACTATGAGTAAAGCGATTCGCTGCCTGACAACCGACGCGACCGTGATGGCGATGGTCATCGATTCCACCGATATGGTGGCCGAGGCGGAGCGCATCCATCACCCGTCCGCCGTGGTGACGGCGGCGCTGGGGCGGCTGCTGACCGCCTCTTCACTCATGGGCATCATGCTCAAGGGGAGGGAGGATTCGGTGACCCTCAAGGTGAACGGCGGCGGTCCGGCCGGCACCATTATGGCCGTTGCGGACAGCTTGGGCAATGCCCGCGGCTACGCTGCGCAGCCGGTGGTGGAAATTCCGCTTAAGCCAAACGGCAAGCTGGACGTCAGCGGGGCGGTGGGCACCGATGGCATGCTGTATGTTATGCGGGATACGGGCGGTGCAGAGCCGTATATCGGCTGCACGCCGCTTGTGTCGGGCGAAATCGCCGAGGATATTACCCAGTATTATGCCACAAGCGAGCAGGTGCCCACGGTATGCGCGCTCGGCGTGCTGGTAAATCCGGATCTGAGTGTGCAGGCGGCGGGCGGCCTGCTGCTGCAGCTGCTTCCCTTCTGCCCGGAGGAAGTCATCGATCAGGTGGAGAAAAACGTCGCGGTGCTGCCGCCCATGACGGCGATGCTCTCCGAGGGCCTGACGCCGGAAGATATTGTGGCCAAGGTGCTGGACGGTATGCCCTACGATGTGCTGGACACCTACGATCCGGTTTACCGCTGCGCCTGTTCGCGCGAAAAGGTGGAACAGGCATTGGCCGCCATGCAGCCGGAAGAGCTGCTTTCGCTGCCCGACGAGGAGGGGAAGGTGGAGGCCACCTGTCAGTTCTGCGACGCGGTCTATCGCTTTGAACGGCAGGACCTTGAACGTCTGGCAAGGGAAGCCGCCCGGCGCGCGGAGTGAAAAAGTTTCCGGTTTCAGCCGGTTCTTTATTCAATCGTACAAAACGAAAAGTCACGCAAAAGAATTAAAAAAACCGGTTGACAAACCGCGCGGAGTATAGTATTATATACAGCGTCGCTTGACACGGCGACGGTTTCGGGAGCATAGCTCAGCTGGTAGAGCACCTGCCTTACAAGCAGGGGGTCACAGGTTCGAGCCCTGTTGTTCCCACCAGGAGTTTGGAATTTGGCCCGGTAGTTCAGCTGGTTAGAACGCTAGCCTGTCACGCTAGAGGTCGA